>RDYY01000281.1 GCA_004293505.1 Sphingobacteriia bacterium
TTGTTCCGCAATGCCAGTGTTGAAGCTTCAACACCTGATTATGTTTCTTTGTACAAATTGATTCGGGGTGGTGGGGTCAACCAAAACCTGAACGATTTTAAATCATTGAAATTTACAGCCAAAGGTTCAGGTAACGTTCAAATAACCCTGGTGAAATCATCTATCACAGATTACCGCAACCAATTTGTCTACAACCAAGTTTTGAGCAAAGATGAAAAAGAGTATGTGATTTCATTGTCTGATTTTAAGTCAGCTGCCAGCGCGGCCAACATAGACATGATTGATTTGAATACGGTTGTTTTCACTACCGGATCTACCACAGGTCGCAACACAGAGGTGAACATGTCTTTCAGCAAAGTAGCATTCAGCAAGGAAGACCCTGCATATGCAGCTTCCCTCTTGAACAGGGAAATAACGGTCTACCCCAAT
This sequence comes from Sphingobacteriia bacterium, assembly GCA_004293505.1. GTDB lineage: Bacteria > Bacteroidota > Bacteroidia > Chitinophagales > Chitinophagaceae > Sediminibacterium. The sequence continues at coordinate 430 of RDYY01000281.1, forward strand.
CCTGTAAGTGGCCGATTCAACATCCAGTTCAAAGCTGACCAAGCTTATGCCCTTACTTTAAAAGTTACAGAAGTGGGTACGGGTAAAGTGATGAAGACCCAGCAAGTGAGTGCCGTCAAGGGCGACAACATCTTGCCTGTAGAGGTCAATCAACCCCTGGGCAGCCAGAAAATTTATATCCTGAGCTTAGACGGTTCAGGTGTTCGCTACCAACCTAAGAAATTGGTGGGCGCCAAACAATAAAAACCCTACAAACCATCTCAAAAGCCGATCCTTAGATCGGCTTTTTTTTGCCCTATATTAAATATTAAAATATTTTCTATATAAATATTTTTGAACATTTTATACGAAAAAAACCAAAATAGACGACTCTTTCTTCTTAAATCAAATAGCATGGTTTAATTTTGCTCGATAAAACACCAAAACCATGTCTTTACGCTTTGATGCCATTAGCCGGATTGCCCAAGATTCCGGCACAACAGAATCCAAACCCAGTGCCAAAATCACCGGGATCTTTGGAGAAAATGTTTTTACCCTTAAAACTGCCCGGGAATTCTTGAGTGATGAAGCTTTTAAAAGCTTGAACACCAGTGTCAAAGGCGGTAAAAAAATTGACCGTGCCATTGCCAGCCAAATTGCCAATGGCATCAGGGCCTGGGCCGAAAGCAAAGGCGTCACCCACTATACACACTGGTTTCAACCCCTTACGGGAACGACAGCAGAAAAGCACGATTCTTTTTTTACCCTCAAAGGAGATGGAACAGCCATTGAAGAATTTGATGGAGCGGCTTTGATCCAACAAGAGCCCGATGCCTCTTCTTTTCCCAGTGGCGGATTGCGCGCTACTTTTGAAGCCAGGGGGTATACCGCTTGGGATCCCTCCTCTCCTGCTTTCATCATTGAAATAGGCAAAGGCAAGACCTTGTGCATTCCCACCATTTTTGTTTCTTATACCGGTGAATCGCTGGACTACAAAGCACCTTTGTTGAAAGCTTTGGAATCTTTGAACAAAGCAGCTGTAGAAGTCTGTCATTATTTTGACAAGAACGTGACCAAGGTCACAGCTACCTTGGGTTGGGAACAAGAGTATTTTGTAATCGATGAATCTCTGGCTTTTGCCCGTCCTGATTTGATCCAATGTGGTAGAACGGTATTTGGTGCTGCACCTGCCAAAGGCCAACAATTGGAAGACCATTATTTTGGCTCTATCCCAGAAAGACTCTATGCCTTCATGCGCGATTTTGAAGCCGAGTCTTACAAGCTGGGCATTCCTTTGCGCACCCGCCACAACGAAGTAGCACCCGCTCAATTTGAGTGTGCCCCCATCTTTGAAGAAGTGAACATTGCTGTTGACCACAATACCTTGTTGATGGATGTGATGAGCCGTGTAGCTAAGCGCCACAAACTGGTGGTCTTGTTGCACGAAAAACCGTTTGCTGGCATCAACGGAAGTGGCAAACACAACAACTGGAGCATGGCCACCGATACCGGTGTGAACCTCTTGGCTCCGGGCAAAACACCCAAGACCAATTTGATGTTCCTCACGTTTTTTGTAAACATCATCAAAGCTGTACACGACCACGCAGACATCATGCGGGCTGCCATTGCTTCTGCCCCCAATGACCACCGCTTGGGCGCCAACGAAGCACCACCAGCCATCATTTCAGTATTTGTGGGCCAGTACCTGGCCAAGGTCTTGGCCGATGTAGAAACCCGGGTAGGACACAAATTTGACGAGCAAGATGAAGCCATCTTAAAGTTGGATTTGCACCGCAGCATCCCAGAATTGATGTTGGACAATACAGACCGCAACCGCACATCTCCTTTTGCATTCACGGGCAATAAATTTGAATTCCGTGCCGTGGGTTCTTCGGCCAACTGTGCCAATGCCATGACTGTTTTGAATACCATCATGGCCGACACCTTGAAAGCA
>RDYY01000019.1 GCA_004293505.1 Sphingobacteriia bacterium
AGGGGATCGGCCATTCGCTCTCCATTTGGGGTACGCAACACCAAAATTTACTTGAATGGCATACCCTTATCGGACGCCGGTGGCAATACCTATTTCAATTTATTGGATCCTCAACTGGTTCAGGGGGTCAGTTTGGTCAAAGGACCTGCAGCCAGTTTATATGGGGCTGGCACCCAAGGAGTTGTTTTGTTGGATGCTGCCCCTTCCAGTTCATTGGGCCAACATGGCCAGGTCCAAGCAGGATTGGGTTCCTATGGCCTTGCCCAAGGGGGATTTAGGTTAGAAAACAAAAGCCAGGATCGTCAATCGTTGGTCCATGGTCAGTGGTTACAACAAACCGGGTATCGGCAACAAACGGCCTTGCAAAAAGGACAATTCTATGGGCAATTGGCGCGCCAATTGAAGCGTACAGCTTTTAATGGCTTTGTGCTTTTGGCACATTTGCGATACCAGACACCGGGGGGCCTAACAGCAGGGCAGGTGGCCGCAAACCGAAGACAAGCTCGGCCCAGTACAGCCACCCTGCCCGGTGCCGTTGCCCAAGAAGCTGGGGTGCAAAACAATACCGTTTTAACAGGATGGAAGGCCGAGCACAAATGGGGGCAAGGATTTTTTTTGAAAGGGTTTTTGTCTTTGGGCAAAACAAGCTTCAAGAATCCCTTCATCACCAACTTTGAAAAAAGAGATGAAACCCAATTCAATACAGGTTTTCAATGGGGTTGGCAAAGCGCCTGGCAGGGCATGAAGGCAGAAGTAGTTGTGGGTGGAGAAGCCCTTTTTTTGGAAGCGGATATTCAGCAATTTGACAATGATTTTGGCAGGCCAGGCAGGCAACAAAGCCATGATTTGGTCAGGGCAGGTCAAAGGTTTTTGTTTGGTCAAATCAATTTGACTTGGTCCAAGGGATGGCAGGTCCAGTTGGGCAGCAGCAGCAACCTACAATCCTATGATTACAAAAGGCAAATGGATTTGGGGCAGGCATGGAAAGAAAGAAGGGCCCGAGCGCCTTTTGTTCCTCGCTTGGCCGTCCAATATCGTTTTCGACCCAATGTGCTGGTCTATGCCCTTGCCAGCAAAGGCTTTTCACCTCCCAGTTTGGCTGAGTTCAGGCCCTCGGATGGATTGTTTTACCCTTTTTTACAACCCGAGTTTGCCGAAAACGTAGAAGCTGGTTTTCGCTGGAACAGCCCAAGCCATCCATGGCAGTGGTCTTTGGCTTTTTACAGAAATCGTTTGTTGCAAACCATCACTCGGCGCTTGGACCCACAAGGACAAGAGTATTTTGTCAATGCAGGTACCACGGCCCAAAATGGGGTGGAGGTACAATTTCAAGGGACATTGTACCAACAGGCAAAAGCCAGTTTAGGCCGATGGGACATCAGGGGGCAATTCAGTTGGCAAGACCATCGATTTTTACAATACCAATCGGGTCAAAACGATTATTCAGGTAACCCATTAACCGGTGTTCCCCAGGCCATGGCCCAATTGAGCCAAGGGTTTTATTTTCAGCACAATTGGGATGTTCAGCTGGGATTTCAGTACACCGGTGCCCTGACCTTGAATGATGCAGCCACCGTGCGCGACAAAGGCTTTTGGGTGGGGCAATGCAGTGTAAAGAAAACCTTTCAATGGAAGGCAAAAACCATCAGCTGCCAAGGCTTGGTAGACAATTTATTGAATGTAGATTATGCTTTGGGCAACGACATCAATGCAGCAGGCAATCGCTTTTACAATCCAGCACCGGGGAGGAACTACAGTATTCTGGTGAAGCTTTCCTGGTAACAGGCCTTATCTTAGCGCCAAATTATACCATGGCTAAAATATTGGTCATTGACGATGAAAGGGCCATTCGGCAAGTATTAAAAGACATATTGGGGCACGAAGGCTACCAAGTGGAGGAAGCGGTGGATGGTGCCGAAGGCATGCAAAAGCTAAAAGCGGGAAAATTTGATGCCATTTTGTGTGACATCAAAATGCCCAAAATGGATGGCTTGGAATTATTGCAATGGGCCAAGACCGAGGAAATAGACACACCCATGATCATGGTCAGTGGCCATGGCAATATCGAGACCGCCGTAGAAGCAGTGAAAAAAGGGGCTTTCGATTATATTTCCAAACCACCCGATTTGAACCGATTGCTCATCACCTTGCGCAATGCTTTGGACAAAACCACGCTTGTGCAAGAAACCAAAACCCTCAAAAGGAAAATGGGCAAGGGGCAAGAAATGATTGGTGCAGGACCTGCCATGGTGCAGATCAAAACCACCATTGCAAAAGTTGCCCCCACCGATGCCAGGGTTTTGATCACGGGCGAGAATGGATGTGGCAAGGAATTGGTAGCACGGGCCTTGCATGCGCAAAGCAACAGGGCTGCTGCCCCCTTTATTGAAGTGAATTGTGCTGCTATTCCAGCAGAACTGATCGAGAGTGAATTGTTTGGGCACGAGAAAGGTTCTTTTACCTCAGCTGTCAAGCAAAGGATTGGCAAATTTGAACAGGCCAGCGGAGGCACTTTGTTTTTGGACGAGATTGGCGACATGGGATTATCGGCCCAAGCCAAAGTGCTGCGGGCTTTACAAGAAGGCATCATCACCCGTGTGGGTGGCGAAAAAGCCATTGCTGTGGATGTACGGGTGATTGCGGCAACCAACAAAAACCTGATGGAAGAAGTGGCAGCCAAAAATTTCAGGCTTGACCTCTACCACCGCTTAGGGGTTATCTTGATTCACGTGCCTACTTTAAAAGAACGCAAGGAAGACATCCCCGCTTTGGTAGATCATTTTTTACAAGTCATTGCTGGCGAATATGGGCAAGCGGCCAAACCCATAGAAGACAAAGCCATGGATTTGTTGTTGCAGCATCCCTGGACAGGGAATATCCGCGAGTTGCGCAATGTGGTAGAGCGCTTGATCATTCTCTCGGGTAAAACCATAACACCCACAGATGTGAAAACCTATCTTTAGCAAAACTTTGTTTTTTCAATCCTTTTCAAGTAGGGGAAAGGGCTATTTTTGACGACCAAATCTTGATTATGGGATGGACAATATTTATCCTGGCAACGCTGGGATGGCACTTGGGTTTGTTTGGCATGTTCAAAAAGGCAGGGATTGCGCCCTGGAAGGCCTTGGTGCCTTTTTACAACACTTGGTGCATGGTGCAAGCCACTTCCATTCCCCGGTTCTGGTTTTGGTTGCAATTGATTCCCATTGCTGGCCAATTCATCACCATTTGGATCTGTATCATTTTTGTGATGCATTTCAAAAAAGTATCCGTTCCAGATCACGCAGCAGTTGTTTTTATCCCTTTCTTTTATTTTCCTTATTTGGGATTTTCACCCAAAGAGAAATGGCATGGGACAGATGCCCTTAAATTATACTACAAGCCCGTATCCAGAGAGTGGATTGATGCTGCTGTATTTGCCACAGTAGCGGCCACCTTGATCCGGACCTTTGTATTTGAAGCCTATGTCATTCCCTCGGAGAGCATGGAAAAGTCGCTGTTGGTGAACGACTTTTTATTTGTGAGTAAAATGAGTTATGGCCCTCGCACCCCACAAACGCCAGTGTCTTTGCCTTTTGTGCACAATACCATGCCTTATTCCATCACTACTCCCTCTTACATCAAAGGCATACAATTGCCATATTATCGATTGCCTGCCCTGTCCAGTATTCAGCGCAACGATGCCATGGTATTCAATTTTCCAGCAGGAGACACCATCATTAACTTGCCCGAGTTTGGCAGCAAGGTCACCTATTATGATGTCTTGCGCAGTCAATACAGGGGAGACCGCAATGCGTTAATGAGTGAATACCCTACCCTTGTTCACCCCATGGACAAAACGGACAATTACATCAAGCGCGGGGTGGGCATGCCAGGAGATTTGGTCGAGATCAAACAAGCCGATTTGTACATCAATGGATTACCTGCTTATGTTCCTCCAGGCGCACAAACTGAATATGTGGTGACCACGGGAGGGAATGGGTTTGATGAAAACTTTTTGCGCAATGAATTGGGCATAGATCCCGAGGACACCAAAGGACAACTCACCCCAGGACCTGTCAAAGGCAGCTTTATTTTTAACATGACGGCCAGCGAAGCAGAGAAGGTAAAAAAGCAACCTGGTGTTTTGTCGGTGAGCAAATACATTGATACCAATGTGGGCCTTTTCTTTCCCAACGATGAAGCCCATTTTCCTTGGACCTTGGACAATTATGGCCCATTGTTGGTACCCAAAAAAGGAGTGCCCATTGACCTGACGCCAGAAAACATTGCCCTTTACCGGCGATTGATCACGGTATATGAAGGGGCCAGTTTAACAGAAAAAGAAGGCCAATTCATCATCAATGGAAAAACCACAAAGCAATTTATTCCCCAATTGAATTATTATTGGATGATGGGAGATAACCGCCACCGCAGCCAAGACAGCCGCTTTTGGGGCTTTGTACCGGAGACCCATGTGGTGGGAAAAGCCAGTTTGATTTGGTTCAGCTGGGAGAAGGGCCCCCGCTGGAAGCGGCTCTTCTCTACCATCAAATAAAGTCCTACCTTTATAGGCGAATCTGTCCTCCCAATGGAGGACATTTTTGTCTAAACCCAGGAACATGAGAGAAAAAGAAGTCCGATTTGTGTATGAAGTATTTGCTTCAGTCAAAGGATTGGGTGCAGGGGATGCGGCTTTGATGGAAAAAGCCAGGGCTGTCACCGCCACCGCTTATGCTCCTTATTCTCATTTTCAAGTGGGTGCAGCTGCTTTGTTGCAAAACGGTCAAGTAGTGCAGGGGTCCAACCAAGAAAATGCCAGCTTCCCTGTTGGGCTCTGTGCCGAAAGGGTTTTGTTGGCAGCCATTTCTTCCTTGTACCCCCAAGTGGCCATTCATACCATGGCCATCAGCTACCACAATTTATTGGGTGAGAGCAAACACCCCATTTCTCCCTGTGGTATTTGTCGACAAAGCTTGTTGGAATACGAAGAAAGATTGGGACATCCCATCCGCTTGCTCTTGAGTGGCATGGAGGGAAAAGTTTTCGTCATTCCCCAAGCTGCTTTGTTGCTGCCCCTCAGTTTTACGAGCGCCGATCTAAAGTAAAATAAAACCCGGCCAACCAAGACAACACGAGATAGCTTCCCCACACATAGGGAAAAACAGGCCAAGCATTGGCGGCCCCAAACCAGCCGGGAAAGGCCCAAAGCAATCCCAAGCCACTGCTCAATTTCAAGGTTTCCCACACCCAAGCCCACCGGTGCCCATCCATGTTTTCGGTCAGGGCATATACATACAAAAACACAAATCCACCATACCAAAACATGCCGGGTGAGCCAATTTGTGCAATGTTGCCAAACAAATAACTGATCACCAAAAGCAGGACCAGCAATTGAATCCATAGCCAAGTTTGGTAAACAGCATTGGCGGGTGTATTGTACTTGTTGAAGTGATAAGGGTCTTCAATTTTGTGCACGGGATAGGCCAAGGCCATGTCTGCAGGACGCCAACCAGTGGGCATGAGCCAGAGCCTGAATTTGTCCTTCCAATCAGCAGTGCGCCAAGCATCTTGGACCAACAACCACAGGTGCTGGAAATTGATGCGAATGGGGTTCCAGGTTTGTACCGGACGGGTAATGCCATAAACGGGGGGTACATCTTTTAACTCTGCTTGATAAGTGCCAAACCATTTGTCCCAGAAAATAAAAATTTGACCATAGTTTTTGTCCAGGTAAACAGGGTTCAATGCATGGTGAACCCGGTGGTGCGAAGGGGTCACCATGATGTTCTCCAGCCATCCCATTTTATCGATGTGTTGGGTATGGTACCAGAACTGGGCAAAAAGGTGCAAGGGCCCTACCACGGCAATCACTGAGGCAGGCACGCCCAAAAGGGCAGCAGGCAACAAAAAAATGGTAAAGAGCCTGAAAAAAGTTGATATGCTTTGGCGCAAGGCGCAGGCCAAGTTAAATTCTTCACTGCTGTGGTGCACGATGTGGGCATTCCAGAAAAAATTGTACTCGTGGTCAATGCGGTGAACCCAATACCCTGCAAAATCAAGGGCCATGAAGGCGACGACATAGGTGAACACATTGGCTTGAATAGAGACCAAGGCCCAATGACTGACCATCCATTCATAACTGAGCAAGGCAATGCTGAGGCCCAAAACGTCTTTGGTGACATTGGTGATGCCTGAACTGAGGCTGGAGATCATGTCCAAGGTCTTGACCGTGTCTTTGCCCCGCCACCATCCCCAAGCTTTTTCGGCCAATACCAAGAGCAAAAAAACGGGCATGGCCACCAGTAAAATTTTTCCGTACGTCTCCATGATAGGGTTTGTCTTTAAAGGTAAGCCGGGCGATTTAATTCACCAACGCGTTGTACCTTGCCACCACAAAATTCTATGGCATGCATGTAATGGTAATGGGCGGTGGAATCATTGGCCTGAGCAGTGCGTTTTATTTGCAAGAAGCAGGTTGCCAAGTAACCGTCATTGACCAAAATGACTTTTCTGACAATTGTTCTTACGGCAATGCTGGGTATGTTTGTCCCAGCCATTTTGTGCCCTTGGCCACACCAGGCATTGTCAAACAAGGATTAAAGTGGATGTGGAATTCCCGCAGCCCCTTTTATGTTCAGCCTCGGTTGGACCGCCATTTGATGGATTGGGGATTGACTTTTATGCGTTCGGCTACCCCGGACCATGTTGAGCGGTCGGCCATTCCCTTGCGAGACATTGCCCTGCTGAGTAAAAAAATGTATGAATCTTGGTTGGCCTTGCCCAGCTTTGATTTTGCTTATGAACAAAAAGGCTTGTTGGAAATTTTTCAAACCCCCAAAGGAGAAGAGAAAGCCAGGAGCATGTATGAAAAAGCACTTGAGTTGGGCCTTTCCGACACCCAATGGTTGGACGCTGCAGCCTTGCAAGCCATGGAGCCCCATGCCCGTCTGAACGCCATGGGAGCGGTTTATTTTAATTGTGATGCCCACTTGTATCCGCCCAAATTGATGCGGGGTTTGTACCAGATATTGTTGGCCATGGGGGTGCGTTTCATACCCAAAGAAGGCGTTAGTGGTTTTGAGACCCAGGGCAAAAAAATTGCTGCGGTGCTCACTGCCCAGCACAAATATCCAGTTGATGCCGTGGTCTTGGCCACTGGATCTTGGAGCCGAGAATTGGCGGCTAAACTGGCATTGCGTTTGCCTTTGATGCCAGGCAGGGGCTACTCTGTTACCTTGGAAAACAGCGCATACAAGATTGAACACCCAGCGGTGTTGGTAGAAGGCAGGGCTGCTCTAACGCCCATGGATGGCAATAAAATTCGTTTTGGGGGCACCATGGAAATCACTTCTACCCAAACGCCACCCCGGCGCAACAGGGTAGAAGGTCTTTTGCAAGCCGTCAAAAGATTTTATCCTGATTTTGAGGTTGCTGTGCCACCCATGGAAGAAGTCTGGTATGGTTTTAGACCTTGTTCTGCCGATGGCTTGCCTTATTTGGGCAAGACCAAAAAATGGGAGAATTTGGTTGTCGCAACAGGCCATTCCATGATAGGCCTGAGCTTGGGTGCAGGTTCGGGTTTGTTGGTCAAAGAAATGGTGCTGGACCAAGCCACCAGCATGGATGTGAGGCCCTTTTCACCTGAACGCTTTGCTTGAGCGGGAATACCTTAATTTTATTTTCTATGTCGGTTGAATCTTACTGTTTGCCTATTGCCGCCACCGGTTATTTTTCTTCTTTGGTAAAAGATTACTTGGCTGAAGCACCAGCTTTGTCTCCCTTCTATGCTTATCCCGCTTCTGCTACAGGTGCCGCTTTGGCGCTGAAGAACAGACAAGCCGCTGCAAAGGTTGACCGGAATTTACTGGTTGAGGTATTGACCGAACAGTATGCAAATATTTTACCCAAAGGAGATGCTTTTTACGCGCAAATAGAAAAACTGCACAAGGAGAATTGTTTCACCGTTGTTACAGCGCACCAACCCAATATTTTCACTGGCCCCCTCTATGTGGTGTATAAAATTTTACACACGGTCTCCCTTTGTGCTGCACTCAAAAATAATCACCCAGAACACGAATTTGTTCCTGTCTACTACATGGGAAGTGAGGATGCAGACCTGGACGAGTTGGGCCAGTTTACCGTAGATGGGTTTGTTCGAAAATGGGATACACAGCAAACAGGTGCTGTGGGCAGGATGACGGTTGATGGGCCATTCATGGCTTTGATAGAGAGCTTGAAAGGACAAGTGGGGGTCTTGCCCCATGGTGCAGAATTGCTGGACCTTTTTGCCCAAGCATATACCAAAGGAAAGCCCTTGCAAGAAGCCATGCTACAGTTGGTGCATGCTATGTTTGGAGAGTGGGGTGTAGTGGTGTTGGTGCCCGATCATCCTCGCTTGAAAAAAGCCTTTGTACCCGTTTTGGAAAAAGAATTGTTTGAACAGTTTTCTGCCCCCTTGGTGGCCAAAACCCTGGCTGCATTTCCTGCCCAATACAAAGCCCAAGCCACAGGACGAGACCTGAATTTGTTTTATTTGCGGGATGACCGAAGAGAAAGAATAGAAAAAACCGAATCAGGTTTTTCGGTTGCCCATTCGGACTGGCATTTTACGGCAGAAGAGATGAGGAATGAGCTGTTGCTTTTTCCAGAGCGATTCAGCCCCAATGTTATTTTGCGGGGTGTTTTTCAAGAAACCATTCTCCCCAACATTGCTTTTGTGGGGGGTGGGGGTGAATTGGCTTATTGGTTGGAATTGCGTGCTGTCTTTGCAGCTGCCAATACCCCTTTTCCGCAATTGGTCTTGCGCAATTCCTTTTTGTGCATGACCCAAAGCCAAAAAAAGCATTGGGATGAGTTGGGCCTGGGCGTCAATGACCTTTTTGTGCAAGGTCCAGCTTTGGTAGAAAAATGGATGCAACAACAAGGTGCGGTGGTGCACAGTCTGAAAACCCAACAATCCACCTTGCACCAATTCTACCAAGCTTTGGCAGAAACAGCAGAAAGGGTTGATCCCACCCTCAAGCCCCATGTATTGGCTTTAGAAGCCAAAGCCATGAAGGGGTTGCAGGCACTGGAAAAAAAATCTTTTCGCGCTGAAAAAAAGAAAAGTGCGACGTCTTTGGCCAGGTTGGAGCGGGTGCAATCCCAGCTTTTCCCGCAAAAAAGTTTACAAGAAAGAACCGAAAATTTAGCTGGGTTTTATGGCAGGTGGGGCAGGACTTGGCTCTCCCAGGTGCTGGTTGCTTCCCATGCTTGGGAGCAGGACTTCTCTATTTTGGTCTGGCCTGATCAAGCCTAAAATTTATAGTCCATTGCCACTGCCAGGTTTTTTGGGCAGGGTTTGGGGCTTTGGTTTTTCATTGCTGTTGTTTGCTGGGGCAATTCCTGCAGGCTTGTTTTGAGCAGGGGGATTTCCTGTGGGTTGGGAAGGATTGGTAGCAGGTAGTTTCTTATCGGCCACAACAGGCTTTTTGTTGGCATTGTTTTCTTCAATGGTCGATTCAGCCCCCACATTTTCAGGTTGGATGTTTTGGGGAATTTCATAGTCTTCTTCGTTGCCATTGCCCATGTCCTCGCCTTCACCCCCTAAAATTTGTTGGCCGCCATTGACATAATCGATGATGATGTCGTTGGGCATCAAGTCGGGTTTCACAAAACCCAGTTTGGTATCTATGCCACATTTTGGATCAGCGGAAGCTTTGTTCATGAAATAAGCCCAAATAGGCATGGCAGCCCGGCCTCCTTCTCCATTTTTGGAATTGAAGCGAATGAAACGGTCGTCGCAACCCACCCATCCACCCGCCAGGTATTGGGGGGTATAGCCAATGAACCAGGCGTCGCTGTTGTCATTGGTAGTGCCCGTTTTTCCGGCTACTTGCAAGCCATAAGGTATTCCATAGCCCCAAATGCCCGCACCCGTACCATTGGTTAAAACACCTTGCATCATGCGAATCACTGAATAGGCTGTTACATCGCTGATCACTTCTTTTCTTTTGGGGGTAAAAGTGGCCAACACATTGCCATTGCGGTCCTCAATGCGGGTAATGTACATGGGTTTGCTGCTGAAGCCTCGTCCAGGAAACATGCTGTAAGCTTGCATCATTTCAATCAATGAAATCTCACAAGCACCCAAGGCAATGGAAGGGTAGGGGTCAACTTTGGATTGGACCTCACATTTTTTGAGGTATTCCACAAATCGTTTGGCGCCATTGTTGCCCACGTTGTCCAATTGTTTCAAAATAAAAGCAGAAGCACAGTTGCGCGATTTGGCCAAGGCCAATGCCATGGGCATTTGGGTTCCTGTACAAGTTTTTGACGTATTGGGTACCATGCCGTATGCCCCAAAATTTTGTTGCACATCGGTCACAATGGTATTGGGATTGAATCCTGCTTCTTCAATGGCCAAGCTGTAGAGCAAGGGTTTGATGGTAGAACCTACTTGTCTCTTGGTATTGATGTTGGCGTGATCGTACTTGAATGTTTTAAAATCAACCCCACCTACCCAAGCTTTGATTTGACCATTCAGGGGGTCCATGACCAAGAAGCCTGCTTGTAACATTTGGCGGTGGTATTTGATGGAATCCAAGGGGGTCATGGTGGTATCGGCACCCCGGTTGCTGTTCCAAGCAAATACCCGCATGGGAACAGGTTGGTCAAAAGATTTGCGCAAATCCGCTTCGTCCATTCCTTCCTTTTTCCCATTGCGCCAACGGTCTGTTTGGCGAATGTTTTGCTCCAAGTTGCTTTCGAACCCATTCCAAACTTTTTGTGTCCGGATATTTTCTTGGCTGTTCAGCAGTTTTTGCATGTAACTGATGTGCTTGGCTACAGCTTCTTCTGCATATACTTGCATCATGGGGTTAATGGTGGTATAAATTTTTAAACCATCCCGGTACAAGTCGTATGCATCCCCATTGTTCTTTACATTTTCCTTGCACCACTTTTTCATTTCTTCCCCCAAGACCATTCTAAAATAGGGGCCTAGACCGGTGGATTCATCCAGCTTTTTATAATTGAGTTCAATGGGTTTCGCTTTTAACTCAGCGGCAGTATTTTCATTTAAATAGCCATTCCGGACCATCTGGTTCATGACCGTGTTGCGCCGATCCAAAGACAGTTTTGGGTTGCGCCTGGGGTTGTACAATTGGGAACCTTTTAGCATGCCGATGAGCACAGCTGCTTCTTCTACGTTCAGCCTGTCGGGTTCTTTTTGAAAAAAAGTTTTGGCGGCATTTCTGATGCCAAAAACATTGTCCCCAAAGGCCACTGTGTTCAAGTAAAGAGTGGCAATTTCTTCTTTGGTAAAATGCCTTTCTAATTTAACAGCAATAATGCCTTCTTTGATTTTTTGTAAGGCCCGTAAAATAAAATTTTTGGTGCTCCAATTTTCGGTAAAAAGATTTTTGGCTGTTTGCATGGTGATGGTACTGGCACCACCTTCACTGCCCAAATAAACAACAGCACGGGTCAAAGACCTGGCATCAATGCCACTGTGTTCATAAAATCGCTCGTCTTCGGTGGCCACCAAAGCTTGTACCACATGTTTGCTGATGTCTTTGTATTGAACATTGATGCGGTCTTCTATGTAGTATTTACCCATCAAAGTACCATCTTCTGCATATACTTGGCTGGCCAAAGAAGCGGTAGGGTTTTCAATGTCATCAATGTCTGGCATGCTGCCAATCCAACCCCAGTTCAACATCAGCAACAAGAGGA
>RDYY01000282.1 GCA_004293505.1 Sphingobacteriia bacterium
TGGTATTCTCAAAACAAATACGAAGGCTACACTTTCTGGTACAGCCGTGCTTACTTGTTCAGCCCTTATGGTTGGAGCTATTGGGGCATGATGGCTTGTAACGTGTTGAGCCCCCAAATTTTCTGGTTCCGCAAAATGCGCCGCAACATCTTTGTGACCTTCTTCATGAGTGTTATCGTGAACATTGGTATGTGGTTCGAGCGCTTTGTGATCATCGTTACTTCTCTGTACCGCGACTACCTGCCCTCCAGCTGGTCCGTGTATTACAGCCCCACCATTTGGGAAGTGGGTTTCTACCTCGGAACCTTTGGTCTGTTCTTCACCTGCTTCTTCCTCTTTGCCAAATACTTCCCCGTTATTGCGATAGCCGAGATCAAATATGTGTTGAAAACCACTGGTGAAGGCTACAAGGGCAAGATGGACAAGATCGAGACCCAGGAACTGGAAAAATTTGTACACGAACAGGCTCACCACTAATCGGGTAAGCTAAAAATAAAAGCTATGGCGAAAAAGAAATTTGTAGTTGGCTGTTTTGATGACGAGGCGGTATTGTTTCCGGCCGTAAAAAAAGTGCGCACAGCAGGATACAAGATCCATGATGTGTACACCCCTTTTGCCGTGCACGGATTGGACCATGCCATGGGCCTGCGCGAAACCAGCTTGCACACAGCGGGTTTCATTTATGGCATCACCGGTACCACCACAGCCATCTCCTGCATCAGCTGGATCTTTACCAAAGACTGGCCCTTGAACATTGGCGGCAAGCCCCATTTTGCTTTGCCAGCTTGGGTGCCCATCATGTTTGAGTTGACCGTATTGTTTGCAGCTGTAGGCATGGTCCTGACCTTTTGCTACCTCTGCCAATTGGCTCCTTTCGTGAAGAAGCACCATTTTCATCCCCGTGCCACCAACGATTATTTTGTGATGGTCATTGAGTGCACAGACAAAACCAATGTGGATGACCTGAAAGCATTTTTGTCTAACAATGGCGCGCTGGAAACAGATGTGCAAATTGCCGAAGACGGCTGGTGGCTGGGTCATTACGACACAGAAGAAATGATGTTTGAAAGCAAATCTCCCGTTGCCGCTTAATCAAAAGACTGAACCGAACATGAAGCATACCATTATCACATTAAGTTTCGCCGCTGTTTTGGCCTTGGCTGCCTGCAGTGATGTGAAAAGAGAACCCGGCAGCATCTACATGCCCGACATGGCGTACAGCCGTGCTTATGAGTCTTATGCTGACCACAGCAATTTGGCTGAGAAAGGCATTCACTACACCAGCATGCCCGTGGCAGGTACCATTTCTCGCGAAGAAGAAATGCCCTTTCACATTCCCAAAGACGTCCCTGGTGACACCACCAACTATACCGCTTCCAAAGCCGTCAAGAATCCTTACGATTCTTTGTCTAAAAAGGACATGGCCGAGGCCGAGCGTTTGTATGTGATCAATTGTGGTATTTGCCATGGTGCCAACCTCAAAGGCAATGGGCCTTTGTACAAAGATGGCAATGGCCCTTATGCAGCCAAACCTGCTTCCTTGGTTGGTGATGCCAAATACGAAGCCATGCCCGCCGGACAAATGTTTTACTCTGTAGCCTATGGCAAGAACCTGATGGGTTCTTATGCTTCCCAGCTCAGCCGCAAACAACGCTGGATGGTGATTGCTTACATCAAATCCAAACAACAACAAGGTAAAGCTGCTGCTGCACCTGCTGCAACAACAGTTGCCGCTGCCCCTGCTGCCGCTGCGCCTGCCGCCACCAAATAAGCTCGAACCCGCACAAACTGACTAAAAGAATCACAATGGCCGCTTTAAAATTGCAATTCGAAGTTCCTTCCAAAATGAAAACCTGGTCCTATGCCTTGATTGGTATTGGCCTGGTGGCATTGCTCTATGGCATGTTCACAAAGGGTTTCAGCGCCGATGAACACGAACAAGTACATTTCTGGGGAACCTTGATGTACAACACCATCTTCTGGACCCTGATCTGTAATGCCAGCATGTTCTTTATCTGCGTGACCACTTTGGGCCAAGCAGGATTTACCCAAGCCTTTCGCCGGGTACCCGAAGCCATCTCTACCATGGTGCCCATTTTTGGCGCCATCACATTTGCGGTTTTGATGTACATCATTTTTGGCCACAAGCACCACATCTACCACTGGTTGGATGCCGAAGCTGTGGCTGCTGACCCCATTTTGAGCGGCAAAGCTGGTTTCTTGAACCCCGTTTTTTTTGTGATTTGGACTACTTTGACCATTGGTCTCTGGAGCTTCTTGGGCTGGCGCGTTCGCCAGTGGAGCAAGGAAGCCGATGAAGCCCCCATGGACCACGAAACCGGCGCCCGTTACCT
>RDYY01000283.1 GCA_004293505.1 Sphingobacteriia bacterium
AATGCCAAGATTTCTTCAAAACTGTCATCATTGGTCACTACCAACCGATAGGTGTTTCGAAGCCGCTTAAAATGATCTGTGACGGGCTTTTTTTCCATGGGTGTAAAAACGCTGTTAAAGGTAGGGAAAGAGCCGGTTTTTCTTGTATTTTTAAAACGCTATGCAGTTGCGCAAGTGTTGGTGGCCATGGGCCCTGTTGTTTTGGATGAGTGGAGGCCCCATTGTTGGGATGGCGCAACCCTATTCCAATATTGAATTAAAGAAAACGGGCAAGTATGAGAACCGCTTGTTGCCAGCCGAGAAAACAGGCAACAAGGGATTTCCACTTCCCAAAAGGATATACAACAATACGGTCAGCCACTACAACTATTTTTTCAACGCCCAACAAAGAATGGACTTGGCCATTGAACAAGCCAAGCAAGTTTTTAAAGAAGACTATACCCATCTCCTGCCTTTTTACCCATACAGTTTATCAGCAATCTCTACTGGAGAAATGGATACCATCATCTACAAATGTACAGCGGGTATTCTTTTGCATGATTTGCGATCGGACTGGGTAGACCAGTTTTACTTGTTGATGGCCAAAGCGTATTTACACAAAAGAGCTTTTGATTCTGCCAGTTATGTTTTGCAATACTTAAATTATGCCTTTGCCCCCAAAGACGATGGATACGACCTTTTTGTGGGCAGCAACAGCAATGCGCCTGGGGGTCAGTTTACCGTCAGTTCACCAGAAAAAAGATCTGTATGGAAAAAAGCGACTGCTCCCTCCCCGGCCAGGAATGAGGGCCTTTTGCTGCAAGCCCAAGTGTGGATCGAGAGCGGAGAAACAGCCAAGGCTTCTGCTCTGTTGGGTATATTGGATGGGGATCCTGTTTTCCCCAAAAGATTGCTGGCAGAAAAGGAACAAATCCGTGCCCAATTGTTTTACGAAGAAAAAAATACCGATAGCGCAGCTGCTGCTTTGTTGCGGTCCTTGCGCTTGGCACAAAACCAAAAAGAAAAAGCGCGCGACTATTATTTGGCGGCCCAACTCAAAGCCCTGTCCCAAAATCCCACATCGGCCATACCCCTTTTTGAAAAAGCCATCCAATACCACGCCGATCCATTGATGGAAGTATACGCCCGTTTGGCCTTGATTGAATTGACCACCCCCGAGCAATCCAATCGCATCACTGAAAACCTAATGGCATTGGAAAAAATGGCCCAAAAAGGCATTTACCAACCCTATGCGGACATTTTATACTACACGGCTGCTGGACTAGAGGCAAAAAGAAACAATGATGTTGCTGCCAGTAAATGGTTACAAAAAAGCTTGGCTGTGGCAAATGGCGAACCCCGACAAAGGCAATTGTCTTGGTGGCGCTGGGCAGAACTGGAATACAAAAACAAAAAATACTTGTCCGCAGCCCAAGCTTATGACAGCATACAGTTGGCCTTGTTAACGCCCATGGAACAAGATAAAATCAGTCGCCGCAAAATGGCCATGTCGGCCCTGGCCATGGCCCTGCAAGACATAAAATTAACTGATAGTTTGCTGCGCATTGCAGCATTACCAACGGCTGAAAAATGGTCCTACCTGACTGGCTTGGCCCAACAAATCAACCAAAAAAAAGACCTAAAGTCTACCACCACCAACAGGGGAGGCGGGGGACAAAACGACAACGCAACCGAATCCTTGTTTGAGACCAACAAAGATTTTTATTTTGACAATGGCACCCTCAAAAGCAGAGGGTTAAGTGAATTCCAAGCCAAGTGGGGAAACCGACCCAATATTGACAATTGGCGAAGACAAACGGCTGTAGACCGAAACATATCTGGTTTCACAGCATTGGCTGACGCTACCCTTCCAGTAGCCAAAGCCCAGTCCGAGGACCTTTTTGTTACCCCCGAATCATTGGCCAACAATCTCCCCCAAGACAGTTTGGCCCGAGAAAATGCCCAGGAAAAAATGGCGCTACAGTATCGCCAGGCCATTCAATTGTTTCGGGTTCCCTTAGAAGACGAACCGGCTGCTCTAGCGTTGGAACAAGAAGCCCAATCCAAACTACCTCATTGGAAAACGCAATCCAATCCTATTGTTGCCCAGTCGACATCTACCCAAGTTCGCGAGGCCAATTTGGCGTACGAAAAAATATACCAGGCATTTCTCCAAGGAAATTTTCAACAAGCGTTGGCAAACAAGAGGAAATGGGAAAAGGAAAATCCATCTACCCCTTGGTCACCCCAGCTCTTGTACGTAGAAGCATTGTACCATGTTAAACAAGGAGAAGACAGCTTGGCCAAGCAATGCTTGCAAAACCTTGCTCAAAATTATCCTGGCCACGCTTTGACCGAAAAAGCCCTTGTCTTGTCTTGGCCGATGTATTGTCAAGAAAAAAAGAGATAGTGGCCTATTTACAAACCTTGGACATTCAACGCCCAGCCGAAGCACCTGCCGAAAGAATGGTTTTGGTTGAGCCCAGTACAGTGACAACCCCCGTTGCTCCCAAACCAACCGCTGAGCCGGTAACCAACAAAATAACACCTCTTCCAAGAACGGGTACAGCCATTGACTTACCCCCAGTCTCTTCCATTGAACTGACCAATGGTTATCGTTTTGTAGCCAGTGATACCCAATATGTTGTCTTGGCTTTTACAGGAGTTGATCCTTTGTACTTGGGGGAAGCCCGCAATGCTTTGAACAGGT
>RDYY01000020.1 GCA_004293505.1 Sphingobacteriia bacterium
ACTTCTTCGTCTTCAATTTTTCGGAACAACAATTCGGGTGGGCGCAAGGAATAACCCGTGCTCACCAGTTTCAAACTGCCACCGTTTTCCCAGTCCAGCATCTTGGGCACTACTTTTAATTGGTGACAAATCTTGGCTGCCGTAAAGGGCAAAAAGGGTTGACAGAAGATGGCCAGGTTGGCGGTCAATTGCAAACAGAAGTGCAAGCAATTGTCAATGCGTTGTTGTTCCAGGCTGGTGGTTTTTCCCGTGGTAGCACTGGTAATGGGCGTGGCGCTAGCCAAGTTTTTGGCCAAGATCCAGGGCTCTTTTTTTTGCAAATATTGGTTGCCCAGGCGCGCCAATTGCATCAGTTCAAATTGGGCTTCTCGGAATTTGTATCCCTCGATCAGTTGTTCCAGTTTTACCTTGGTCTGACCAATGGCAGCCACCAATTCTTGGTCTGCTGCGTCAACGCATTCGTTGTGCAGGGCTGGTACTTTGCCCCCACAAAGTTTGTGCATCAAGACCATGGTGCGGTTGATGAAATTCCCAAAAATGCTCACCAATTCGCTGTTGTTGGCGTCTTGGAATCCCTTCCAGGTAAATTCAGCATCCTTGCTTTCTGGGGCAATTTGGGTAAGGTAATAGCGCAAGACATCGGCCATGGCTGGTCCCCCATTTTCGGGTCGGATAAAATCTTGCACATAGTCTTCCATCTCCAATTTCCAATTGCGGCTGGTGCTCATTTTATCGCCTTCCAAATTCATGAACTCGTTGGCGGGCACGTTTTCGGGTAAGATATTACCGTGCAATTGCAACATGACCGGAAAGATGATGCAATGAAATACAATGTTGTCTTTGCCAATGAAGTGTACCAATTGGGTATCGGGACTTTCCCAATAAGGCCGCCAGTCTTTTCCTTGGTCTGTAGCCCATTGCTTGGTAGCGCTGATGTAGCCAATGGGTGCATCAAACCACACATACAAAACCTTGCCAGCTGATCCTGGCAATGCTTCGGGCAAGCGCACGCCCCAATCCAAGTCGCGGGTGACGGCCCGGGCTTGCAAGCCGCCATCGATCCAACTTTTGCACTGGCCTACCACATTCGCCCGCCAATCTTCGCTGTGTTCGCCCACAATCCAATCACGCAAAAATGCTTCGTGGCGGTCCAAAGGCAAATACCAATGTGTGGTGGCTTTTTTGATAGGCGTGGTGCCACTGAGGGTGCTGCGGGGTTGGATCAATTCATCGGGGCTGAGGCTCTTGCCGCAGTTTTCACACTGGTCCCCATAGGCTTCGGGAAATTGACAATTGGGGCAAGTGCCTTGAATAAAACGATCGGCCAGGAAACTGCTGGCTTGCTCATCGTAATACTGTTCGGTGGTCTTGGTTTCCAATGCGCCCTTGGCTTCCAGGTCGGTAAAAAAAGCCCGCGCAGTTTCATGGTGCAAGGGATCGCTGGTGCGATGATAAATATCAAATTCAATGCCCAGGTCTTTGAAATTTTGGGCAATGATGGGGTGGTATTTGTCAATAATGGCTTGGGGTGTGGTGCCTTCCTTGGTGGCTTGAATGGGAATGGCTGTGCCGTGTTCATCGCTGCCACACACAAAAACCACGTCTTTTTTTTGCGCGCGCAAATAGCGCACATAAATATCAGCAGGCAAGTAAGCACCGGCCAAATGCCCAATGTGTTTGAGGCCATTGGCATAAGGAAGGGCAGCTGTAACCAAATATCGTTGGGGCGTCTTTTTCATGTTTTTTTCCCGCAGCGCGGGGGGCAAAAATAAGCCATCCGTTGGCATTTGTTGTATTTTGGGGCCATGCAACGCAAGTCGTTTTTACAATCCCTGGCCTTGGGCGGGTTACCCTTGGCCCTTCCTTTTGCGGCCCAAGCCAGTGTAAAAGCCCGTCGCACCAAGGTTCCAGCTTATTTACAAGCTGGGGATACCATTGGCATCACTGCCCCTGCGGGTTATGCTTTGGCGGAAGACATTGCGCCTTGTGTAGACCAATTAAAAGCTTGGGGCTACCAAGTAAAAATCGGCTTAACCATTGGATTGAAGGACGGCAGTTTTGGGGGGAGCGATGCCCAGCGCGCGCAAGATTTGCAAGAGATGTTGGATGACCCCAGCGTGAAAGCCATTCTTTGTGCGGCAGGCGGCTATGGATCGGTGCGCATCATTGACCGTTTGGACTTTGGTCGGTTTCGCCAACAGCCCAAATGGGTCATTGGCTTCAGTGACATCACGGTGCTGCATGCCCACTTGCACCAAGTAGTGGGTGTGGCCAGTTTGCACGGTAAAATGTGCAGTGGATTTCCCCAAGATCCTGTAACAGCCGATCCCCTGCAAACCGCTACCATCGGGGCTTTGCGGCAAGCATGGGAAGGAAAACGCTTGGACTATACCATACCTGTTCATCCCCAGAACAGGCTGGGACAAGCAAGAGGACAGCTGGTGGGCGGCAATTTAAAAATTCTGGAAAACCTATCGGGCTCTGCTTCTCAGTTGGATACCCGGGGCAAAATTTTGTTCATAGAAGACGTCAACGAACCCTTGTACAACATAGACCGCATGTTGTGTAATTTAGACCGCAGTGGATTGCTCTCTCCCTTGAAAGGCTTGGTAGTAGGGAGTTTCACGGGCATCAAGCCCGAAACGCCTGGTAATGGGTTTGGACGTGACCTGGTGCAAATTGTCTTGGAAAGAACGGCTGCTTATGGCTATCCGCTTTGCTTTGATTTTCCCGTAGGCCACCAACGCAACAACATGCCCTTGAAATGTGGTTTGCGCCACCAATTGAATGTAACGGAACAAGCCGTAGAACTGATAGAAACCCCTTAAGCTTTGACCATGTTCAAAAAAATCATCCTTCCCCCCGCTTTGCAAAAAGGCGATACCATTGGCCTGACTTGCCCCGCTGGTTTTCTCCCCCGCGACAAAGCCAAAGCTTGTATCAAAACCTTGCAGTCCTGGGGCTTTGACGTCATGGTGGGACTTTCGGTTGGCCGCGACCAAGGCCATTATTTTGCGGGCAGCGAAGAAGAAAGAAGGGACGAGTTACAAGCCATGATGGACAATCCCCAGATCAAAGCCATTCTTTGTGGCAGAGGGGGTTATGGCACCAGCCCCTTGTTGGCGGGATTGGATTTTACGGCCATTCGCCGCCACCCCAAATGGGTAGTGGGTTTCAGTGACATCACGGCTTTGTTGGCTGCCCTGTATGTGCAAGCGGGCATGGCCGCCATTCACGGCCCCATGGCCAATGCGTTCAACGATAAAAAAGCGGGGGGTAAATTGGCCCTCCATTCTTTGCACCAAGTGTTGTTGGGCAAAAAAATCCATTACAAAGTGCCCCCGCATCCCATGAACAAGAAAGGCCAAGCGACGGGTAGGTTGGTGGGGGGAAACTTGGCCATGGTGACCCATTTGGTGGGCAGCCCAGCAGCTTGGCCCATGCAAAATGCCATTTTGTTTTTGGAAGACATAGGAGAGCACTTGTACAAAATTGACCGCATGATCATACAATTAGAAAGAGCCGGTTTGTTGGCACAAATTGCAGGATTGGTATTGGGTCAATTTTCTGATGCCGAAGACACCACCCGGCCCTTTGGCAAAGACCTGGCCTCCCTGTTGGCAGCGCGATTTCAAGGATTGGACATCCCCATTTGTTTTGGCTTCCCGGTGGGACATGTCTCCCATAACCTGGCTTTGCCCACGGGTCAACAGTGCCTGTTGGAGGTGAGAAAATCGGGCGCAATATTGAAAAGCCTTTAGCGCGCTCCCAAGAATTTTTTTATGGCTTTTTGGTAAAGGGGAAACTGGGGCAAATCATTGTGTGATCCCCCCGGGATCACTACAAATTGGTCTTGGGCTTTGAGCAAGGGCCGCAATTGTTCGGCTTTGGACAAAGGAATGACCCCATCGGACTCTCCGTGTACAATCAAAATAGGCGCTGTAACCTGGGGCAAGTACGCTTTGGTGGGGAATTGAAAATGCAACATGCGGTGGAGCGGATAAATGGAAAACCAAGGCCGGAACAAACTGGCGATGTCTGGATAGGGTGTTTCCAATACCAAGCTTCGACAATCCCTTTTGGCCGCCAACTGAGCGGCGATGCCCGTTCCCAAGGAACGGCCAAACAGAACAATGTTTTGCGGAGCATAAAAGACACGGGCCCGTTTGTAGAGTTGTAGAGCGATGTTGTTGACCAAGGGTTCAGAAAATTTTCCTGTGCTGTGGCCAAAGCCCGGATAGTCCATCATCCAGACCCGAAAGCCAGCTTGGGTCAAGGCAGGGACGCGATCGGCATAATGTCCAATGTGTTGTCGGTTGCCATGAAAATACAAGACCAGACCTTTTTCTAAGCTGGTATCTGCGGGCCTAAAATCTGCTACTTCAATGTGGGTATCGGCATCCATGACCATCGTAAAGACCGTGTGGGGGGGCGCTGGGCCCCAAGATTCACCGTCTGCCAAAGGAGTAGGGTGCAAAAGAAAAAAATCTTGAAGCCCATAGAACCCCAAACCCAATAAACAATAGCCCAGTACCAAAGGAAGCAACCATTTTTTGGTGCGGGGAGACAAGATTTTTTTCATGCTCAATATTTCAAAATGTCACGGATAAAATTGTGGTATTCCGGAAAAGAAGGCAGGTTGTTGTGGCCCCCTCCTGCAATGCGAATGAGGGTGATTTTATGCGGATTAAAAGCTTGTAATTTTTCGCTGTGGCTGATGGGAATCAGCCAATCGCGGGTACCGTGCAAAATATAAGTGTGGCAGTTGACTTTGCGGATCCAGTGGTTGGTTTGGAGCTTGTAGCGCAAAATCAATTTGGTGGGAAAGATGGGCAAGTAGCGGTCTACGACTTTGATGAAACTAAAATAGGGCGCGTCTAAAATCAAGTACCGGGGTGAATTATCGGCGGCTATTTTGGTGGCAAACCCACTGCCCAAACTGCGGCCATAGACCAGGATATGGTGTTCGGCAAACTTGTTTTTGAGCTGCTCATACACGTGCTGCATATCGGCCAACATGTCTTTTTCTGATCGCTTGCCCGTACTCTTGCCAAAGCCCCTGTAATCCACCAAGACTACGTCGTACCCATAGCGGTAAAAATCTTTGGCGTATTTGGCCCATCCCTTGATGCTGCGTGAATTGCCATGAAAATACAAGATCAAGCCCTTGGGTGCTGAAACATAAAAATGCAAGCCATTGATGCGGACGCCTGGGGCGGGGTCAAAATTCAATTCTTCAAAAGGGGCATCGTATTGGTAGGCAAAATCGGCTGCCAGCTTTTCGGGTTTGAAAATAAAACGGTCCTGCACCAAGTAAGCCAGGAGCAAGAAAACCAAATAACCCAAGATGATGTAAAGGAATACCGACATGGTAGGATCGGATCAAGGTAAGGATTTTTTCCAGGCTTCTATGCCGCCAGCTAAGTTCAACCAAGTGACTTGTGGCAAACGGTCTTGTAATTTTTGGATGGCAATGATGCTGCGAATGCCTTTTTTGCAATAGACCACTATGGGTTTGTCCAAGGGTATTTCGGCCCATCTTTTGCCCAATTCGCCCAAGGGGATCAATTGCCCACCCAAATTGTCTGCTGCGTGTTCAAAGGGTTCCCTCACATCCAGCAAATGGACGCTGTTTTCGGCTATTTTCACAGCCAGAGATGCAGGATCTAATTGTTGCATTTTATTCCTCTTCTTCTTCTTCGATGAAGACCCGGTTAAGGCGAATACCCGAGACGGGTGCCACAATCAGGGGGAATTTTTCAATGGTCACATTGCTGGGATCCAATCCAAAGCCACGCTCTTCGCCCAAACTGATTTCTTTCAGCCAGAAATAAAGCTTCATGACAATCCTTTCCAATATGGGCAATTCGTTGTCTTGGCTGAGGTATTTCTCCAACACAATGAATTGGAAATCGCCTACTATGTTGTTCTTCTCCAAGCTCTCGTAGCGGCTGGTGATGTTCACTTCTTTGTTCTTCACCAATTCTTCCACTACTTTGCGGAACATCATGTTGATGCGTTGTTCTACCCTGAATCCCAACCGGAATTCTACCCGGATGATGTCGTTGGGAATGATGTGTTCTACGGAATATTCTGATGTGTAAGGATCATCCAAGACATCTACGTGCACAAACCAATAAATGTCGGCCCGCTTGGGCTTTTTGTTTAAAATGGAATAAATGATTTTGTGCTCAATCTCGTGGTGGTTGTTGGCACTGGTCATGTACACCAAGTGCGTAGCATACTTGGGGATGGTTTTGTCGTTGCTCAATTCTTGGATCATGGGAATATAATGTTCCAAGCGAACAAACTCAATGTAACGGTTCTTGATTTTTCGGCTGCGGAACCAAACATACATGACGGCAAAAAGGCCCCCTCCCACAATCAAGGTCACATAGCCTCCGTGCAAGAATTTTTGCAGGTTGGCCACTAAAAAAGACAGTTCAATGCTTAAGTAAACGGCCAAATAGCAATAAATCCAAATCGGCAACACCCGGTACAAAACCAAGTAATTGGCAAAAAGAATGGAAGTGCTGATCATGCACATGGTGATGGCCAAACCATAGGCCGCACCCATGTTGGCCGATTTTTGGAAATACAAGACAATGCCCACACAACCCACATACAACAAGAAACTGATGCCTGCAATGTAGAGTTGGCCTTTTTCTTCGGTGGGGTATTGGATCTTCATCTTGGGCCAGAGGTTGAGGCGCATGGCTTCGCTGATCAACGTGAAGGAACCTGAAATCAAAGCTTGCGAAGCAATGATGGCGGCCATGGTAGCAATGATGATGCCCGCCAGTTTAAACCATTGGGGCATGATGCCAATAAAGGGATTGAAGCCATTGGCTATCATGGCTTCGGGTATTATTTGTCCCCGGTATTGAGCCAAGAGCCAAGCACCTTGTCCCAAATAATTCAAGATGAGACAGGTTTTGACAAAAATCCAAGAGATGCGGATATTGCCCTTGCCACAATGGCCCAAATCGCTGTACAGGGCCTCGGCCCCCGTGGTACATAAAAATACAGCGCCCAAGAGCCAAAAGCCTTTGGGATAGGTGGCCAACAAATCAATGGCATAATAGGGGTTGATGGCTTTGAAAACTTCCAAGTCATCGGCCAAATGGGCTGCCCCCAAAATGGCCAACATGGCAAACCAAACCATCATGATGGGCCCAAAAAATTTGCCAATGAAAGCTGTGCCAAATTGTTGAACCACAAACAACAAAGTGATGATGCCAATGACAATGGCTATGATGGTTTGTTGGGTAATGTTTTTCAAAGCGGGCAATTGCCGCAATCCTTCGATGGCAGAAGTAACAGTGATGGGAGGCGTGATGATGCCATCGGCCAACAGCGCTGCACCGCCCAACATGGCAGGAATGACCAACCATTTGCGCCGCCGCCGCACCAAAGCATAGAGCGAAAAAATTCCACCTTCTCCCTTGTTGTCGGCCCGAAGGGTTAGAATCACATATTTTAATGTGGTTTGCAAGGTCAGGGTCCAAATGATGCAAGACAAGGCGCCAATGATCAATTTGTCGCTGATCACTTTTTCGTGGATGATTTCGTTCAACACGTAAAGGGGGGAAGTCCCGATGTCACCGTAAATGATGCCCAGGGCGATGATCATGCCCGCCGTGGAGATCTTGTTCAAGTTTTTACTCACAAAAGCAAGTTTGTTGGTCAGCACTAATGCTTTAACAAATGTATGCTGATTTTACATACCGAAATTGTTGGCGCTGGGTGTACATTTGTTGAAAAGCCGGGAATTGCATGAAATCAAGTTCTAGGAGTATTTTTTGGCTGTTGCTGCTGTTCTTGCCTTTGGGTTTGATGGCACAAGACATTGTGTATTCAGAACCCGATCGGGACGATCCCCGCACGGTCAATTTTGAAGTTTTGGGGAAAGTGGGGGGAAATGTAGTGGTGTACAAGAATTTTCGGGAACAACACAGTTTTTCCATTTATGACGCCGACATGAAGCAATTGGCCAAGATCAAGGCGGCATTTATTCCAGAGCGGGTCAAGGTGCTGAGCACCGATGCTGTATTATACGGTGACTATTTTTACTTTTTTTACCAGTACCAACAAAAAAGCATTGTCTATGCCATGGCCGTTAAGCTCAATGGCAATGGCAAAATGATGGCTGATCCCGTTCTGTTGGACACAACCTCCAACATCAACTACACGGTCAATAGTTCTATTTATACCTTTTTGGCCAGTGAGGACAAACAAAAATTGGCCGTCTTCAAGATTGCCACCCGCGAAAAATTTCACAAGATCAGCTCTGTTGTTTTTGATGCCAAATTAGAAGCCTTGGAGCATGTCAGCATTGATGTGCCCGTTGGGTTTAAAAATGATTTTTTGGGTGAGTTTGGTTTGGACAACCAAGGAGGATTGGTTTTCTTGAGAGAAGGTGGAAGTGGGGCCAATGGTGCGGATGGCATTGTTCGCTTGAGCTTTATGTACAAGCCTTTGGGGGCCAGCCGAGCGGTAGTCAGTGAGGTTAACCTGCGCGGGTTGAATTTAGACGATACCCGGGTAAAAATTGACAACCGCAATGGCAAGGTCATCATCAGTTCTTTCTATGCCAAAATCCGCAAAGGAAATATTGATGGGTTGTTTTATTATCTCTGGGACCGCAATGCTTTAAAAGAAGCACAGAACACTGCCTTTCCCTTTAGCGATGAATTTAGAGAGGAAATTCGGGGCGACAGTCCAGCCAAAACGGCTTTCAATGAGTTTTATTTAAAGAACATCATCCTGCGCAAGGACGGGGGATTTATGCTGGTGGCCGAATCGGTTTACATCAGTTCACGGGGCAACAACATGAACCGCTGGGACTACATGAACCGGTCCCCTTTTTGGACCCCTGGTTTGGGAACGGGCATGATGATGGGCCCCATGGATTTTTATTCCTTTAATTCCCCCATGTGGGGTAGCCCTTGGGGTGGTTTCAATGGACCTTATTGGGGTGGGGGAACGGGCAACAGTGTCACCCGCTATTTTGCGGACAATGTGGCCATCCTCTCCTTTGCGCCCGATGGAAAATTGGAATGGAGCAACATTATTCGCAAAACCCAATACGACGACAATACCGAAAATTTCATTGGGTTTGGATTGCTCAATGCCGGCAGTCAAATTCGTTTCTTGTTCAATTTACAAGACAAACGAACAACCATCCTGACCGACCAGGCCTTGTCCCCAGATGGCCAAATTGACCGCAATCCCACCATCAAGAACCCTGAAAGGGGGTATGATTTCATGCCCAAACACCTCAAGCAGATTGGGTCCCAATCTGTGGTCATCCCTTGTATGTACAAGGGTTTTATTTGTTTTGCCAAAATTGATTATTAAAGTGGTTTTTCTTTTTCGCGATAAATCGGTTGTCAATTTGGTGTTCTTGGTCCTCTTGTTTTTGGGGATTCACTGGGCCATTTTCTTGCTTCCACCCTTGCCTACAACAGACCCCGCGAATGGTTTTTTGGGTACAGGGATTCACCGGGTGACGCAAGCTTGGACGGGGGCAATATTGACGCCCTTGTTCCTTTTGGCCGTTGTTTTGCAGGCGGTGCGGCTCAATGTGGTTTTCAATGAATGGAAACTGTTTGTAGGTGCGGGTTATACCGTTTCCCTGGCCTATGTTTTGCTGTCGGGAACCCTCATGGTTTTCTTTTACCATTCACCCGCTTTGTGGTACAATTTTGGGCTGTTGTGGCAGTTGGAACGCTTGGTGAAATTGTACAATGACCCCAAGCCCAAAACGCTGTTGTTTAATTTGGGATGGGTGTCGGGTTTGCTTTTCTTGGCCTATCACCCAGCCCTGGTTTTTTTACCCGTTTTGTTTTTGGCTTTGGGCATTTTGCGCCCTTTTCGCTTACAAGAATGGCTCATGTTGCTATTGGGTTTGTTCTTGCCTGTTTATTTTTTGTTTTCTTGGTATTTCCTCACCGACCAATGGACAGCGATCAATGGTTTGTTGCCCCAGTTTGACCTGGGTTTACCAGCCCAATGGCTGTCTCCTGCCCAATGGGTAGCAGTGGGGTTAATGGGCCTTTCTTTCTTAGTGGGTTTTGTTTATTGGCAGCAATTCAATGGCAGGGCCACCATTCAAATCCGGAAAACTTGGGGGGTATTGTTCTTGACCACTTGGGTGGCTTTTTTAGCACCCTTTTTGTTTGCACAGCATGGATTGGAAACGGCTTGGCTGGCTTTGCTTCCCCTCTCTGTCTTTGTTTCGAATGTATTCAGCTTTCCCCGTCGGTTGTGGTTGCCCAACTTGTTTTTTTGGCTTTTTGTGGCCTTGGCCATTTGGCAAAACTGGCTCTGGTTGAAAAAATAGGGTACTCCATCTTCCCTTTGTACCTTTGCCCAAAATTGTGAACAGATGAAGTTTGGTGTAGTGGTCTTTCCTGGATCCAATTGTGACCGTGACATGCAAGATGCATTGGCCCAAGACTTGGGCAAAGAAGTGGTCATGCTTTGGCACAAAGACAATGATTTATCGGCCTTTACCACCGAAGATTGCATTGTGTTACCGGGCGGATTTTCTTATGGCGATTATTTGCGCTGCGGTGCCATTGCCCGCTTCAGTCCCATGATGCAAGCCGTGGTGGATTTTGCCCAAAAAGGAGGCAAGGTGCTGGGGGTTTGCAACGGGTTCCAAATTTTGTGTGAAAGTGGACTTTTGCCCGGCGTATTGTTGCAAAATGCCAACCAGCAATTCATCTGTAAGAATGTTTACATCAAACAAGCCAACGGAGAAGCATTGCAAGTTCCTATTGCCCATGGTGAAGGTCGCTATTATGCAGACCCCGCCACTTTGGATGCGTTGGAAGCAGGCGATCAAATTTTATTTCGCTATTGTGATGCCGCTGGCAATGTGGATGAGTCGGCCAATCCCAATGGTGCTGAAAGACAGATTGCAGGTATTCGCAATGCAGCAGGGAATGTGTTTGGCATGATGCCTCACCCTGAAAGGGCCTGTTCTTCTTTATTGGCCAACATGGATGGTAAAAAAGTATTTGCCCTGTTGGGTTTGAACTAAGCTTTTTACTTTTTTGTATATCAACACATGAAGATGAAAAAATTAACCTTGATTGGCCTGTTGGTGTTGGGTTTTCAGTTGCTCAGCCAAGCCCAAATAAAAGATCCCATTGTTTGGACCTTTGCGGCAGTAAAGACCTCCTATAAGCATACTTATGATATCCAGATGACCGCTGTCATTCCCAAGCCCTGGCACATTTATTCCCAGTCCCAAGGGCCAGGCGGACCCTTGCCCACCAAGATAAGTTTTAACACCAATCCTTTGGTGACAGTCTTGGGAAAGCCTGCTGAAAAAGGAAGCATGAAAGAAATCAAAGACGAGATTTTCAACATCAAGGTGAAGCTAATGAGCGGGACAGTTGTATATACCCAAAGGATCAAACTCCAAGACGATTATAAAACCAACATTAGCGGCACCATTCAGTATTTGGTGTGTGATGACAAACAGTGTTTGCCCCCGGCTAAAAAGACTTTCAGTGTTGCGCTCTAAGGGGTTTTTGCCCCGGCTTTTAGCGACATGGGTGCTGGGTTTGTGGATGGCCATTTTGCCCAACTTGGTCTTGGGACAAACCGACACCAGCGCTGCCAACCAGCCCAAGATTGCCT
>RDYY01000284.1 GCA_004293505.1 Sphingobacteriia bacterium
TTCCAATCTTTGGTGCGCGATGCCGTGGTGAGTATTAGCGTGGGCAACCGCTTTTTCCCCATGGTCTTTCGCCAAGTGGTCTTGGCCAATGGGGCCAGGTTGGGTTTTTACACCAATGACCCCACCAGTTCCCAGCCGCTCTTGGGAACCATCGGCACCAGCTATACCTTGAACATCCAATACAAGGGCCAAACTTATTCGGCCACCACCACCATTCCTGCCGTGGTCAAAAACATTGATTCGCTCTGGTCTCGTCCGGTGCTCAACCGCCCCACCAGTGACAGTTTTCGCATCCTCATGGGACGCTTTACAGACCCTCCCGGATTGGGCAATTATGTGCGATATTTTACCCGGGTCAATCGCCAAGAATTCCTGCCCGGTTCCAACAGTGCTTTTGACGACAATGTCATTGATGGCACCACTTATACGGTTGCCATTGACCGGGGCGTGAACCGCAATTTTCCACCCGAAGACCGCGACAACGCATCGTTTTTTAAAATTGGCGATACCGTTACAGTAAAATTTGCCAGCAACGACAAAGCCACTTATGATTTTTGGCGCACCTGGGAATTTGCTTTTCAATCCATAGGCAATCCTTTTGCTTCACCCGGAGTGGTGTTGGGGAATGTCAACAATGGCGCCTTGGGTGCTTTTTGCGGCTATGGTGTGCGCTACAAAACCCTTGTCATACCGCGTTAAATGGAAGTACACCACCACGCCCACGACCATGGACAAAAAGGATGGCGCGCCTACCTAAAAGAATTTTTCATGCTCTTTTTGGCGGTCTTTTGTGGTTCTTTGGCCGAGTACCAATTGGAACACAAAATTGAAGCCGACCGGGAGTTTGCCTACATCCAATCCATGGTTGAGGATTTGCAAAAAGACACCCAAAACATCCGGACTGCACGCCAACAAATCAAAGCACAGGACCTTCATTTTGATACTATTTTTGCCCGCTATGCTTTGTTGGGCAAAGGCTATGACCGGGCCTTGCGCCAAGGCTTGGAAAAAGTGATTGGCTACCGTGAAATCTTCCCTGTGGACCGAACCCGCCAACAGTTGTTGAATGCGGGAGGCATGCGCTTGATCCGGAACAAAGCAGCCGCCGATGGCATTGTGGGCTACAACGCAAAAATAAAAGAGCACGACAAAACCTTGGCAGTTTTGGACGAAGCTTTTACCAAGTTTTATGACCTCAGCTACCAAATCCAAGATTTGCAATTGTTGGAGGCCGATAGGGCCCGGCTGGGAGAAGCTGGCCTGGCTTTGACGGGTAAAAATTATTTGCTGCAATCAGACCCTGCGCAATTGGGTTATTTGCACAACCGCTTAAAGACTTATCGCTTGTTGCGTCAAGTATTGATCCGCCGCATGGACAACTTAGAGAACAGCGCCATAGAATTAATGGCATTGTTGAAAAAGGAATACGACTTGGATTGATTTGAGCGGTATTTTTGGGCCCTTAAAATTTTGCAGATGTCCGATACAAGCATAGAAAAAGTACACGTCTTGATCATAGGTTCTGGTCCTGCTGGCTATACGGCTGCCATTTATGCCGCCCGTGCCAACATGAAACCCTTGTTGTACCAAGGGATCCAACCTGGTGGGCAATTGACCATTACCACAGAAGTTGAAAATTACCCCGGCTATCCCGATGGCATCCAAGGCCCCGAAATGATGGTGCATTTTGAAAAACAAGCTGCCCGCATGGGAACTGATATTCGGTATGGATTGGCCACCAAAGTGGATTTTAACAGCCGACCCTTGAAGGTTTGGATAGATGAAGAAAAAGAAATCCATGCCGATTCCGTCATCATTTGCACCGGCGCATCGGCCAAATGGTTGGGCTTGGAAAGTGAACAGCGCTTGAATGGTTTTGGGGTAAGTGCTTGCGCCGTGTGTGATGGGTTTTTCTTCCGTGGCAAAGAAGTGGCCATTGTTGGGGCGGGCGATACAGCAGCAGAAGAAGCGTTGTATTTGAGCAAACTTTGTACCACTGTGCACATGTTCATTCGCCGCGACAAAATGCGCGCCAGCAAGGTCATGCAAGACCGGGTTTTGAATGCCCCCAACATCAAAGTGTATTGGAACACCGATACCGATGAAATCTTGGGTGCACAAAAAGTAGAAGGCGTGCGCATCCGCAACAACCAAGACGGCAGTACCCAAGAAATACCCATCAGTGGGTTTTTTGTGGCCATTGGACACCAGCCCAACAGCGATATCTTCAAAGGCTTCATAGACATGGACGAAACGGGTTATATCCAAACCCTGCCAGGTACCACCAAAACCAATGTAGAAGGGGTTTTTGCAGCCGGTGATGTACAAGACAAAAACTACCGCCAAGC
>RDYY01000285.1 GCA_004293505.1 Sphingobacteriia bacterium
TAGCCAGCAGGTCCAGAACCTATGATCAAGACGTGTACTTTTTCTATGCTTGTATCGGACATTTGTAAAATTTTAAGGGCCCAAAAATACCGCTCAAATCAATCCCAGCAAGAACCATTTATCAACTGCCAATAAAGCCAATGTTAACGGTCAATAAAAAAGTGATCAACGGGGTATGACAAGGGTTTTGTAGCGCACACCATAGCCGCAAAAAGCACCCAAAGCACCATTGTTGACATTCCCCAACACCACTCCGGGCGTAGCAAAAGGATTGCCTATGGATTGAAAAGCAAATTCCCAGGTGCGCCAAAAATCATACGTGGCTTTGTCGTTGCTGGCAAATTTTACGGTCACGGTATCGCCAATTTTAAAAAACGATGCATTGTCGCGGTCTTCGGGTGGAAAATTGCGGTTCACGCCGCGGTCAATGGCAACGCTATAAGTGGTGCCATCAATGACATTGTCGTCAAATGCACTGTTGGACCCCGGCAGAAATTCTTGGCGATTGACCCGGGTAAAATAGCGCACATAATTGCCCAATCCGGGAGGGTCTGTAAAGCGTCCCATGAGGATGCGAAAACTATCGCTGGTGGGGCGGTTGAGCACCGGACGAGACCAGAGCGAATCAATGTTTTTGACCACGGCAGGAATGGTGGTAGTGGCCGAATAAGTTTGGCCCTTGTACTGAATGTTCAAGGTATAGCTGGTGCCGATGGTTCCAAACAAAGGCTGGGAACTGGTGGGGTCATTGGTGTAAAAACCCAACCTGGCCCCATTGGCCAAGACCACTTGCCGAAAGACCATGGGAAAAAAACGGTTGCCCACGCTGATGCTGACCACGGCATCCCGCACCAAAGATTGGAACAGCTGGGCCGTATCGATGGTAGAAAAATACTTGAGGGAATTAGACAAAACAATGACGGGTGCCAATCCATCTTCGATCTCGGCATCCACCACCAACAAAGGTTCGTTTTGGCGGGGCTCAATGGTGATTTCTTTTTCGCAAGACAAGAGAAAAAAGAAAACCAAGCAAGCGGCCCACCGCAACCTTTTTGTCATTTTATCCCAAATAAGCTTTGAGGGCATTGCTGTAACGGGCTTTTTGCAAACGTTTGATGGCCCTTTCTTTGATTTGGCGAATGCGCTCCTTGGTGAGGTCGTATTTCATGCCAATCTGTTCAATGGTCACCCCGTTTTCGCCGTCCAGGCCAAAATAGGCATTCACAATTTCTGCTTCCCGGGGACTGAGGGATTTCAACACCCGGCGAATTTCTTCGCGCAAGGAATCCTTCATCACGTCCTCATCGGTATCGTCAGAACCTTCCAGCAAATCGCCCATGGCCACGTCTTCGGCTTCGTGCACAGGGGCATCCAAGGAAGTGTGGCGGGTATTGCTTTGGAAAATATTATTGATCTCGGTTTCGCTCATTTCCAGGATTTCGGCCAACTCTTCTGTAGAAGGTTCGCGCTCGTGCTCCTGTTCAAAAGCCATATAGGCTTTGTTGGCTTTGTTGTAGGTACCAATTTTGTTTTGGGGCAAACGCACCAAACGACCCTGTTCGGCCAAAGCCTGCAAAATACTTTGGCGAATCCACCACACCGCATAAGAAATGAATTTGAAACCTTTGGTTTCGTCAAAACGTTGGGCCGCTTTGATCAAACCCAGGTTGCCCTCGTTGATCAAATCACTCAAACTAAGGCCTTGGTGTTGGTATTGCTTGGCAACAGATACCACGAAACGCAAGTTGGCTTGGACCAATTTGTCCAAAGCCCGCTGGTCTCCCATTTTGATTTTTTGGGCCAGGGTGGTTTCTTCTTCCGGTGTGATCATCGGAATTTTGGAAATTTCCTGTAAGTACTTTTCTACTGCCTGTGAATCTCTGTTGGTAATCTGTGTGGCGATCTTCAGTTGCCTCATGTGCGTTGTTGCTTTAACTATCTATGTAACGAAAACAAGACCGGGAATGTTTCAAAAACGTTGCAACGGCCTTTAAAATTTAGGTAGGAACCCTGCAAAATTACGTAAATTGGCCGGATTTTAAGGCATATTGTGGATAACCCTGGCCCCAAAAGGGCATAAATCCTGCACTTTCGCCTTCTCCCTACAAAATATCCGGTATGATTGATTTTCGTTCCGATACCCTTACCCAGCCCACCGAGGGGATGAGAAAAGCCATGGCCAACGCCCCTTTGGGTGACGATGTCTTTGGCGAAGACCCCAGCATCAACCACTTAGAAGCCCATGCGGCGGCGCTGTTTGGCATGGAATCGGCCCTGTTTTGCCCCAGTGGCACCATGACCAACCAAATTGCCATCATGGCCCATGCCCGGGCGGGTGAAGAC
>RDYY01000286.1 GCA_004293505.1 Sphingobacteriia bacterium
TCTTCTTGGTTGGGCACGGGATTGGGCGAAATTTTTTCTTGGTTAAAATAATTCAACTGGGCCAATTCGCGCACCGAACGCACCAAGGCTTGGCGGCTGAATTTTTCGCCGGGCACGGTACGCAATTCACGGCGGATCACATACTCTTTGGTCCGGTCGTTACCGGTAATGCGCACGTTCTTGATGGTGGCTTGGGGACCTTCAATCAAACGGATCTCAAAGTCAATGGTATCGTTGTACACCGCGGTTTCAACGGGATCGGTGCGGAAGAACAAATAACCATCGTCTTGGTACAGGGCCGAGATATCGCCCCCATCAGGAGAAGAAGACTTGCCCAATTTTTTGTTCAGGGTCTCCAGATTATAAATGTCTCCTTTGCGGATGCCCAAGATCTGGTTCAAAATAGAATCCGAATACTTGGCATTGCCGCGCCAAGTGATGTTGCCAAAATAATAGCGGCGGCCTTCGCTCATCTTGATGTCGATGTTCATCAGGCCTGAACCCACCGAATAAATCGTGTCTTTTTCAATGGTGGCATCGCGGTAACCTTGGCCATTGTAGTGGTCCAAGATATTGTCGCGGTCTTCCAAATATTTCTTCTCGTCGTATTTGGCATTGGAAAATTTGATGCGCACATAGGGATCCAACACCTTTTTGGTTTTGCTCAGGGTCAGGTAACCCTTTTCCTTCATGTACTCTTCAAACGTGTAGTGGTCGGGGATCACAATCTTGCCACTGTCGGCTGTGGGGAACAAAGTCAAACGAGACTTTTCCTTGGTGCCCTTCATGGATTTTTTCACTTTGGCTTCGTCAATGGTGACATTGCCAAAATTGATGTTGTTGATCTTGACCTTGGGGCCCTTGTTGATGGTGAATTCCAGGGCAATGGTATTGGTATTGAAAGCCGTGTCTTTGCGCTCGGCAATTTTAACGGTGGTTTCGCGGTAGCCCTTGTCGGCATAGAACTTCTTGATGATTTCCGATGCGGTAATCTTCATGTTCTCGGTCACCACGCGGTTGGGGATCAGACCCGTTTTGCCGCGCAGGTCATCGGCCTGGCCTTTGGGAATGCCTTTGAAATTAAAGGTTGAGAGGCGGGCCCTTTCGGTCACGGCAATCTCTACTTCAATCTCGCGGCCGGTCAGCTTGGTCAAATAAATCTCGACCCCGCTAAAATAGTTTTGGCTCCAGAGTTTGGTGATGGCTTTGGAAAAATTATCGCCCCCTGGAATATTGATTTCATCGCCCACATTGATGTTGGCAATGGAGATCAAGAGGTTTTCGTCAAAGAATTTATTGCCTGTTACGCGCACGGCACCCACCCGGTATTTCTTGGGGGTCTTGGCATTGAAAATATTGATCAGGTCCGCATCCACCGCCTGCACGCTGGTATCGGGGCGATTGCCCGGCAATTGGGCCTGTGCCTTTTGTTGAAAAAACAAGGCGACCACAACAAAAACAACCGAAATCCCTTTCCGCATTCCTTTTCTCGTATTAAGCGTAAAATCCGGTAAAATCCGGCTGTTGCTGCAATTCATTTTGGTGTCTAAAAGCCGGGCAAATTAACCCGAATAATGAAAAGTCTTTGTTAAACCTGAACCTGCTGAGAGGTTTTGCCAAAACGGCGTTCCCGGCCTTGGTAATCCAAGATGGCTTCAATTAAATTTTCCTTGCGGAAATCGGGCCAACGGGTATGGGTAAAATAGAGTTCTGCATAAGCCAATTGGTAAAGCAAAAAATTACTGATGCGGTATTCGCCACTGGTGCGGATCATGAGCTCGGGGTCGGGGAAAGCACTGGTGGTGAGGTATTTTTCAAAGGTCTCGGCCTGGATCTCATCGGGCTGCAAAAGGCCTGCGGCCACGTCTTTGGCCATGCCCCGCATGGCTTGCAAGAGTTCCCATCGGCTGCTGTAACTGAGGGCCATGACCAGGTTCAGCCCCGTGTTGTGTTCCAGCAATTGCAAGGATTCTTGCAGGGCTGCTTGCGCAAAATCGGGCAACATGTCCATGTCCCCAATCACGTGCAAGCGAATATTGTTTTGGTTCAGGACGGGCACTTCTTTGCGAATGGTGTCTACCAACAAAGCCATCAACCCATCTACTTCTTGGCGGGGACGGTCCCAGTTCTCGGTGCTGAAAGCATAGAGGGTCAGGTATTTGATGCCGATCTCGGCCGCTCCTTCCACAATGTCCCTGACACTCCTTACCCCTTCAAAATGGCCATAGAGCCTTTCTTGTCCTTGCTCCTCGGCCCAACGCCCATTGCCGTCCATGATGATGGCAATGTGTTGGGGCAGTTTGTCTTTTTGGATGGCTTGCATTGAAGCAGGCTGGCTGGTCCGCCATGGGCCTGATTTTTAGGGGGCGAAGGTAACGAAAAGACCCGACTTTAGTAGGTTGGACAGCGGTAAGTCTGCAAATTGAAGGAGACCCCTACTTTCAGGGTCAAAAAAGCGTCTTTTTTCAAGCTGGTCCCGCGTTGGCGCCCCTTAATACCAATGGGAGAACCGGTTTCATAGCTGCGGTCTTGGAGCAAATAAGCAGGCGAGGGCGAGCCATCGGGCAGGGGTGGAAAGGCATCGGGGGCATAATTGCCGCTCACATCGTCCAAATAATCGGTATTGGTAAAGCGGTAAACAATCTCTCCAAACACATTCATTTGAGGGGTGATGGCATATTTAACCCCCAAGGTAAAGGGAATGGCAAATGCCAGGGGGGTATAAGGTTGAAGGTCGGGGTAGGTGGCCGAGCCCTGTCCTTCGGTGCCCAAATCGCGCAATTGGTACTTGACCCCGTTTAAAAAAGCATAGGGTTCGTAAGTAAAAATGCCAAAGCCAATCCCTGCATAGGGGGTAAAATTAAAACCCTCAAACCCAGGCTGGAAGCGGAAAAAATTAAAATCGCCCGAGAGGCCCAATTCCCAGACCGAAGAATTGAAACTGAGGTTGCGGCGCTGTTGCACGGGGTTGTCGCTGTAGCGGTCGGAATAACCCAAAAAAGCATATTCCCCACTCAGGCGCAGGCCAATGTAATCGTTCAGTTGTTTGCGAAAGAAAAGACCAAAGCCCGCTTTGGGCCGATTGATCTTGGCCGATGGGTTAAGGTCCCCAAAATAGTGGCCCAGCCCCAGTCCTACCCCAATCTCGGCATTGTGCTTGTAGGCATTCATCAACTGGGCCTTCCCCAGCAAGCTGCTGCCCAGCAAACACACCACTAAAATGATTTTTCTAGAATTCATGCCAGCTCTTCTCTTGTAAAATAGCACCAAAATTTTAATAGGGACTTGTTAATTTCTTTTGTCAAGACCCCAAGTGAGTTTGGAACGCAGCGTAGACAAGAAAGTATTTTCGTTTAACCGGATCAGGTTGATGCAAAATTCTTCTTTGCGAATGGCCAACTGAACGGTTTTGGGGACGATTTCGCGGCGGGCATCCAGGGCGCAAATGAATTGCTCGGCCCGGCCTTCCACTTCAAAAGAAATGATGTTGTTGTCGGGCACCACAATGGAACGCACGTTTAAATTGTGGGGCGCAACGGGGGTGATGACCAAACTGCTGGAGTCGGGAAACACAATGGGGCCATTGCAGCTGAGGTTATAGCCTGTAGATCCCGTGGGGGTAGAGACGATCAATCCATCGGCCCAATAGGTGTTCAAGAATTCTCCATTCATGTAGGTATGGATCTTGATCATGGGCGACACGTCGCGCTTGTAAATGGCAAATTCATTCAGGGCAAAGGGTGCGTCGGGGAACAAAGCAGGGTCGCTGTCCAAGTGGATCAAGGTCCTTTTGTCTGTGTGGTAAGTGCGGTTGACCAAAGCTTCTACGGCACTGGCCAAATCGTCTTTGCTGATGCTGGCCAAAAAACCCAATCGGCCAAAATTGATGCCCAGCACGGGTATGCCCAGGTCGCGCACCAAAGAAACAGTGTCCAACATGGTGCCGTCGCCGCCCAAACTGATCAAACAATCAATGCTGTCGTCTAAGTCGCCGGAGCCATAAAACAACTGGGCTTTCTCGGTCAAATGAAAAGGAATATTGAATTGCGCGGGCAAGGAATGGTAAAGCAAAACCTGGGTCTGGTGCTTGTTGAGTTCTTCCAATAAAATCAACAAGGGGTTTTCCTGCTCATTGTCTAATCCGCGGCTGTAGATG
>RDYY01000287.1 GCA_004293505.1 Sphingobacteriia bacterium
ACCATCATGGACAAAGCGGGCAAGCCCATCAAAACTTTTTCCAAAAATGCCAGAGAAGCAGCAGACAAAATTGATTTCAAAGAAGGCTTGAACCAATTTGTGTGGGACCAAAACTATCCTGGTGCCGACAGGGCCGAGGGCATGATTTTGTGGAATGGGGTACCGGGTGCGGTCAAAGCAGCGCCAGGTAATTACACCGCTCGCATTCGCTTTAACCAAGATTCGGTCACGGTGCCTTTTACCATTGTAAAAGACCCTGCTTATGCTGCCACCGAAGCCGACTACGATGCCCAAGTAGCTTTCTTGTTGCAAGTGCGCGACAAATTCAATGAAGTACAAACGGGCATCAAAAACATTCGCAGTGTGCGCACCCAAATCAATGACTTGAATGGCAGATTAGACAGCAAAGAACACAAAGCCATCAAACAAGCGGGAGACAGTTTGGTGAAACAATTAACGGCCATTGAAGAAGCCCTTTACCAAACCAAATCCAAGAGTGGACAAGACGTGTTGAACTTCCCCATCCGCATCAACGACAAATTGGGTGGACTATATGGGGTAGCTGCCAGCGGACAAAACGCGCCTTCTGCCCAAGTAAAAGAAGTGTTTGCCGATTTGGGCCAACAAGCCGATGTGCAACTGAACAAACTCAAGGCTTTGATGGGCAAAGAATTGAAAGCCTTGAACGCGCAAATCAACCAAATGCAGGTGCCCGTGATTGGGGTCAAGTGATCAAAGATTGAACCAATAGTTCAACTTGAACACCACACCCCGGTTCCTGTTTTTGAAAAGCGGATCGGTAAAATAGTTGTCGGTATAGACCAAGAAAAAATCACTCATGGGCTTGAACCGGTATTGCAACCGAGAGTTGATGTTGATGTTGTTGCGCTGTGTATTGTATTGAACAAAAGTGGTCCAAAATACCTTGGTCGAAAAATTGATCTCGGTCCTTTGGGCAATCAGGAACAATTCCCCGTCGCCGTAAGGTGCGGGGAATTGTAGTTTATTGTATTGCACATTCAAGTTCAAGGTCAGGTGAGGCAGGTGGCGATATGTGAGGCCCCCGCTGACCGTGGTGTTGGTGCCATTGTAAAACCCACCGTGGCCCAGGTTAACATTGAAACTAAAGGGTTTGCGGAAATCGGACCGAAAATTGATGTTGCCGTTTGTATACGCATAATGCCCAACGGGCAGAGGAGTACCACCCGTGAAACTGATGGGAAACAGCAACTGGGTTTCGCTGTTGTTGCCTTCTATGTTCAGGTTCATGGTGTTGCGAAACTGGGCATTGAAAGACAAACTGCTTTGTCTTTCATTAAAGGAATAGTCGGGATTGAGGACCACAAAATTGGATGCTTCAATGTTGTAGCCAATGATTTTTCCACTCTTGGGGATGATGCGGTAACTGAGTTCGGTATAAGAATGGTTATAGCCCAAACGCACTACCGTGTCGCGGGCCGCATCGTAGTTTTCGATGCGTTCCATGAAGCCCATGTCGGTGTAATAGTTGGTGCCTACATGGGTAAAATCTTGCACAAATCCCAGGTTGCGGCCATTGTAGCCCACGCCCCCGCTGTAGTACTGGTTTTCTGTGGTGATGCCAGGTTTAAAACTGTGGTGATAAGTTCCCCAACTGCTCCACCGGCCAGCCAAATCGGAGTATTGAAATTCCAAGCCCGCGTTGCGGCCATATTCCAACAAGGGGTTGGCTTTTTTTTCTGCTTCGGTCAGAAAACTTTGGCGGTTCAAAAAATATCCTTTGAGCACGGAGCGCTTCAACACGCGCTGGTCCACCGACAAGGCCGTGTAATTTTCAGGGGCATAATCGTTTTGCCTTCCCGTTTGCATGTTGAGAAAACCCAGCCTGGTTTTCTTGCTCAGGTTGCCCGTTAATCGGGCACCAAACAAAATGGGAATGCGGTTGCCATTGGGATCCAAGCCAATGCGGCGCGAATAAAATGGGCGGATGGGATCAATGCCATAACCCGAAAACAAATCGGCGTTCTCCAAAAAAAACGTTCTGCGCTCAGGGAAAAAAATATTGAAACGCGTCAGGTTGGTCACTTGGCGGTCCACTTCTACTTGTGAAAAATCTGGGTTAACTGTCAGGTCCAAATTGAGGGCTGGCCCCAATCCAATTTTGGCGTCAAAACCCGCATTGGGCTTGACTTCCCATTTTTCTCCCGCTTGGTTGAGGCGGTCAGCTTGGGTGGTGACATAGGGTACCAAAACCGTATTGGAACCGGGTTTGGGAGGTTGGTTGGGCCAGACCAAAGCACCGGTATAACCAATGTCGTGGGAGCGAAAATTCACGGGCACATTGGTCCAAGTA
>RDYY01000288.1 GCA_004293505.1 Sphingobacteriia bacterium
CGCAGCACCACCGAAGAAAAAGAACAACAAATCCAAAACCTCAAAGCCTTTCAGCAAAGAAACCAAGCCCGTTCCGCCCAAGCCCTGCAAGACTTGCAAGCCGTGGCCGTTGCCAACGGAAACTTGTTTGCTGCTTTGATGGAAGCGGTGAAGTATTGTAGCTTGGGACAGATTACCCATGCCCTTTATGCTGTGGGTGGACAATACAGGCGGAATATGTAATATTGCGGAATATGAAAGGGACAATATTGATGCTGTTTTCTTTGTGCACCATGGTCTTGGCAGCGCAAAACAATTTTCGCAAGTTTGACTCCACCATGAAACTGGGTAGGGCTGGTTTTAGGGTAGTGTGCTCCAACAAAAGCGAAGAAAAAAACATGTTGTCCATTACCCCGGTAGGTTTTTCCAATCAAGCCCGCGACGTCAGTTTCGACATCAAGGGACGGGTGTTGAAAGCAGAAGTAGACGATTTGAACAACGATAATTTTCCCGACTTGGTCATTTATGTTTATCCCAAAGGAGATAAAATGAAGGGCACGGTCTTGGGTGTTGCCTCTATCAACAATGAAAGTTTCATGCCCATTAGTTTTCCGGATATCACGGATGACATCAAAAACCGTGTGGGTTATGTGGGGTATGACCAATTCACTTTGATGGAAGGCACTTTGATGCGACGCTTTCCCGTGTATACAGCCGATTCTGTGGGCGCTCAACCCACAGGCATGGTGCGCCAAATTCAATACAGGACGGTACCGGGTGAGCGCCAAAACCTGCAGTTTAAAGTGGTGAGGAGTTACGAGTTCAAGCAATAAGTTTACTTTTTTTTCATCTGGCCGGGGCCTGCCTTGGTAAAGGGAGCATTACCTTTAAGGACAAACCTTTGCCATGAAACATGCCTTGTTTTTTGTTGGATTTTTTGCAGGATGTCTGGCCCTCTCATCATTATCGGCCCAAAGCCTTACTGCCATTGAAGCGGAGCGTAAGCAATTGCCCAATGGTTGGTCCCTGACCCCAGTAGGCAAATCCCTTCCCTTGGGTGATCTTCCCCTTAATATGGTGATCAGCCCTTCTCAACAACTGATGGCCGTCAGCAACAATGGACAGGGCGTACATTCGCTACAATTGATTGACCCAGTGAAAGAAACCATTTTGGATACCAAAGTGGTGGGCAAAGCTTGGTATGGATTGGCTTTCAGCAAGGACAGCAAAAAATTATATGCAGCCGGAGGTCACGACAATTGGATCTTGGTCTTTGATGTGGTGGGCCAAAAATTAGTCACAGCCGATACCTTGCGATTGGGGAAACCTTGGCCCAATAAAATTGCGCCAGCTGGCATTGCCTTGGATGAAACAAAAGGTCTCTTGTACGTGGTGACCCGCGACGACAAAAGCTTGTACGCAGTTGACTTAAAATCGGGTACAGTCGTTTTTCAACAATCCATTGAACACGAAGCCTATGCTTGTGTGTTGACGCCTGATCGCAAAACCTTGTTGATCAGTTCTTGGGGTGGCGATGCTGTTTTGTTTTTTGATACAGAAGCCAAGCGCGTCAAGGAAAAACTTGCCGTGGGTGACAATCCCAATGAATTGCTCTTGGCCAACAAAGGCAAAACCTTGTATGTAGCCAATGCCAACGACAACACAGTCTCGGTCATTGATGTGTCAAAGCCCCAAGTGATAGAAGTGTTGAATGCAGCTTTGTATCCGGATGCGCCCAATGGCTCTACTACCAATGGCTTGGCTTTGTCCAAAGATGAAAAAACCTTGTATGTGGCAAATGCCGACAACAATTGTTTGGCGGTATTTGATGTCAGCAAAAAAGCGCAAAGCAAGGGCATGGGATTCATTCCAACG
Source organism: Sphingobacteriia bacterium (assembly GCA_004293505.1). Taxonomy (GTDB): domain Bacteria; phylum Bacteroidota; class Bacteroidia; order Chitinophagales; family Chitinophagaceae; genus Sediminibacterium. Next base: position 1,855 of record RDYY01000288.1, read on the forward strand.
GGCTGGTACCCTACCAATGTAAAAGTCTTGGGCAATAAAATTTTGGTGAGCAATGGAAAGGGTTTTTCTTCTCAAGCCAATCCTTATGGCCCCAATCCTTTTGGGAACAAACAAACTGTGGTGTACCAGCAGGGGGATCCCAATAAACCCGATAAAGTGCAGTACATAGCCGGGTTGTTCATGGGAACGCTTAGCATCATTCCTGCGCCTTCTGCAGCACAATTAGATGTGTATACCCAAGTGGTTTACCGCAACACACCCTACAACAAAGCCAAAGAAGTTTTGGTGTCTGGCGAAGCGGGCAATCCCATTCCTAGGCAAACAGGTGCGCCCAGCCCCATCAAATATGTGTTTTATGTGATCAAAGAAAACCGCACTTATGACCAAGTTTTGGGCGACATGCCCGAGGGCAATGGGGACCCTCGCTTGGTGTTGTTTGGCGAAAACATCACCCCCAACCAACACGCACTGGCCCGT
>RDYY01000138.1 GCA_004293505.1 Sphingobacteriia bacterium
CGCTGTTCCTCCTGTGCGGTCTGTTGTGGTGCGCAACAACGACTTGTTTTACAAAGATGAAAAAGGAGAAAGGCAAATAACTTTTGACAAGACCGAAGAAAAGAACCCCACTTTTTCTCCTGATAGCAATTATATTGCCTTTACCCGGGCCAATGATTTGTATACTTACCACATCGCCAGTGGCAAAGAAACCCGCTTGACCCAAGACGGTAGTGCAACTACTTTAAATGGTTATGCCAGTTGGGTGTATTGGGAAGAGATTTTTGGCCGGGGTACCCGCTTTCGCGCTTTTTGGTGGAGTCCCAATAGCCAGTCTTTGGCTTACATGCATTTTGACGAAAGCATGGTGCCCATGTTTCCCATTTACAGCAGTGAGGGCCAACACGGTTTCATTGAACAAACCCGTTACCCCAAAGCAGGAGACAAGAATCCCGAAGTGAAACTTGGGTTTGTTGCTGCCACAGGGGGGGCAACCACTTGGGCCGATTTCAATGACAAAGAAGACCAATATTTTGGTTGGCCTGTGTGGCGGGCCGATGGCAGCAGCTTGTTGGTGCAATGGATCAACAGGGGGCAAGACAATTTAAAAATTTATGACGTTAACCCAGCCAATGGCCAGAAAAAAACCATGTACGAAGAAACCCAAAAAACGTGGGTGGACTTAGAAGACAGGGCAGGGCAGCGTTTTCGCTTTTTGCAAAGCAAACCCCAATTTATCTTAGAAAGCGACAAGACGGGTTGGAACCACCTCTATTTGCACAACAACGATGGCAGCTTGGTCAATGCCATCACCATGGGTGCTTATACTGTTTTGAACTTAGAAAAAATTGACGAAAAAAATGGCCTGGTGTATTTTACTGCACGCAGCAAAGAAAACTCGGCCCGCACCGATCTTTACTCGGTTAAATTCAATGGCAGTGACCTCAAGCGGTTGAGCTTTGGTGAATTTCACCATACCAACATCAGTTTGTCGCCCAGTGGTAAATATTTTGTGACCACATACAGCAATGTGGATGTGCCCCAGCGCATGGCTTTGGTGGACAACAAGGGCAAACAATTGCGCGAATTGGGCAATGCGCAAGGACCCAACATGGGCCAATATGCTTTGGCCAAAACAGAATTGATCCGCATCAAAAGTGAAGATGGCTTATTTGATTTGCCTGCCATGGTTACCTGGCCCACCAACATGGATCCCAACAAACGTTATCCCATGTTGGTCAGCATTTATGGCGGCCCCAATGCAGGTACCGTCATGGATGGTTGGAACTGGAACCCCAATCGCCAATTTTATGCAGAAGAGGGGCTGATCCAAGTAGCTTTTGACCACCGAGCCAGTGGGCATTTTGGCAAAGCCGGGGTAAATTATATGCACCGCAACCTGGGTTATTGGGAAATGAAGGATTACATGACCATGGCCAAGTGGTTCATCTCAAAAGGATACGCCGACAGCACCCGGATTGGCATTACAGGGTTCAGCTACGGGGGTTACATGAGTTGTTATGCTTTGACCTTTGGTGCAAAAGTCTTTACCCATGGCATGGCCGGTGGCAGTGTAGTAGATTGGCGTTTGTATGACTCGCATTACACCGAGAAATTCATGGATACGCCTGCCGAAAACCCAGAAGGATATAAATCTGGCAATGTCTTGACCCATGTGGACCAATACAAAGGCATGTTGCAAATTGTACATGGTACCATGGACGACAATGTACACATGCAAAACAGCTTACAATTGATCAGTGCCTTGCAAGACAAAGGAAAGAATTTTGAATTCATGCTCTATCCCGGAGGGCGCCACGGATGGGGGGGCGCCAAGGGCGTACATTTCAACAATTTAAAAACCAAGTTTACCTACCAATACCTTTTGCAAAAACCTGTTCCTAAAGGCTTGTTGCGCTAATTGACCCATGCCCTTTCATTTTAATTTTCGCAGCGGTTGGCTCTTGGTCTTTTTTTTCCAAGGCTTGGTCTATGCTTTTTTGTTTGCTCGACGGTATTGGCGTAACAAAGAAGCATCTGATGGGTGGATGGCGTTGTTTTTGCTTTTGGCCATTCTTTTTATCTGTCCTTGGATGTTGGGGCACGCGGGTTGGTACAATGGACAAACCTGTATCGAGTGCCGTAATTTCATGTTTTACATGCCCTTTCAACATTCTCTGTGGATAGGGCCTGTGATCTATTTTTACTTGCAGTCTTTGTTGGATCCTGGTTTTAGGTTTCAACGAAAAATGTATTATCATTTTCTTCCCGGCGCCCTTTATTTGTTGTGGAATGTGGTAGTGGCGATAACTGATCGTTTGGTTTTGGGCCGTTATTTCTTGATGGATGGTGAAAACGATCCTGACTTTCAGCACTGGTATATTTTATTGGGCTTGGTCAGCAAAGTGGTTTATTTGGTTTTGTCCTTGCGCTATTATGCCCGTTACCGGGCTTTTATTGTACAAGAATTGTCTTTTGCCGATACCCTCCAGTTCAAGTGGGTAAGGAATTTTCTCTTGGCTTACTTGGTCTATTTCTTTTCTTCTTTGTTGATGGGGAGTTTGGTCTTGGTCAATATTGACATTGAATACGCCACAGCATGGTGGTATTATCTGTTGTTTGGCGTCCTGTTCTATTATATTGCCGTAACAGGATATGCCCATTCCATTGAAAGGCGCAAGTCATTTTCAGTAGACTTTTCCCGGGTAGAAGAACCGGTCCCTGCACCAACCTTGCCTGCCGAAAATAATGAACCCTTAACCGAGCAAGCCCTGCCCGCCATTTGGAAAGAAAAACTCTTGGCGGCCATGGAATCGGAAAAAGCCTACCGCGACCCAGACCTGACGTTGACGGATTTGGCCAAGAAATTGGGAACCAATGCTTCTTTGCTGTCCAAAGTCATCAACAGGAATTTTCAGGTCAATTTCAATGATTTTGTGAACCGATACCGGGTGGAGGAAGTCAAGCAGCAGTTGGAAAAAGGTGCAGCGGCCCAGGTAACAGTCATGGGTTTGGCCTATGATGCGGGCTTCAACAGCAAAGCTACTTTTAACCGGGCCTTTAAAAAGCACACAGGACAAAATCCTTCTGAGGTGCAAACCATGGTTTGATCCTCTCTTAACACATTGATTTTCAACTGCTCATGATTTGAGCCGAGGTTCTCAGGCCTCAGATCATGTCTTGGGGCGGCCTCAGGATCTGGGGGGTGCAATTTTGTATCCAACATGATCACCATGAAAAAATCAATCGCCCTTTTGACCCTCGCCTGGATAGGAAGCTTTATTGTAATTCCTGCACTAAAAGCCCAAACACCCACCCAAGTCCAAGACACTTTGGTGGCCCGTTCTACCAGTGAAGTGACCGTCACTTCTACCAAACCCTTTGTGCAACAATTGGTGGACCGGACCATTTTGAACCTTTCGGCCCGTCCCTCCAGTGCTGGGCAAAATGCTTTGGAACTCCTGCGCTCGGCTCCGGGTGTGGTGGTTGACCCCCAAGAGAACCTGCGGATGGGGGGCAAAAATGGGGTCAATGTTATGGTCGATAACCGGCCCACCGATTTGGGTGGTCAAGACCTGGCACAGTTTTTAAAATCGATTGAAGCCGACAACATCCAAACCATTGAGATCATTACCAATCCGGCTGCCCGTTATGATGCAGCAGGAAATGCGGGCATCATCAATATTCGCTTGAAAAAAAGCTTGACCCATGGCTTTAATGGCAATCTTTCTGGTAGCCTAACCCAGAGTACCCATGCCAGGGCCAGTGGCGCCGCCTCCTTTAATTTGCGCCAAGGCAAGTGGAATGTCTTTGGCAACGGCGGCGCCAACGCAGGCTTCCAAGTAACCACCGCCAACAATGATCGCCAAATGGGCAGGGAAACCTTGACCCAAAGGGGAACAGAAGATGATCGCTTTCATGGGGGAAATTTTCGCACAGGTGTAGATGTTCAGGTGAGCCCCAAAACAACTGTGGGCCTGTTGTGGAACCACAACGAACGCGTCACCCAAATGCGCAACAACAATTTGGCTGAGCAAAGCCTGCCAGGTCAATCGGATCGTTTCACCCGCACCTTGAGCCAAGCAGATTTTAGCACCCAACGCAACAATGTCAATGCCAACTTAAAAACCAAATGGGGCAAGAACAGTGAGTTGAGTGCTGACCTGGATTATACCCGCTTTGGTTCCCAGCTGTACAATCCCATTGAGACCCAGCAATGGACCAAGGGCGGTGTTGGGCCTCAACCCAAAGAGTGGCTGAACGATGCGGGTGTTCAGATTGGCCTCAAGAGCATAAAAATTGATTTTGTCCAAAACAGGGCCAATGGATTTTCTTGGGAAGCAGGATGGAAGTCGGTCTTTGCGCAAACAGAAAGCAATATTTTGGCTGGACCGGGTGCCAACAAAACTTTTGTTCCCGATACAGGACGCAGCAACCAATTTAATTTGAATGAATCCATCCAAGCGGCCTATATCAGTGCCAAGGGCAAATGGGGTAAATTCCAAATACAAGGTGGACTGCGGGCCGAATACAGTCGCATCTTGGGCCGCTCCATCGATTTGAAACAAGCTGGGCTGAACAAACCCGATACAGCCTATTTGAATGTGTTCCCCAGTTTTTTTCTACAATACAACCCTGCCCAGCACCATCAATTTGGCCTTTCCTTGAGCCGTCGCATTGATCGCCCCAATTACCAAGACCAAAACCCTTTTGTGTATGTATTGGATGCTTTCAATTTGGAACAAGGCAATCCTTATTTGGTACCTCAGTTTACCCAAAGCCTGGAATTGAGCTATACCTACAAATACACCCAAACCATCAAGATCAGTTATGCCCAAACAACGGGCTTCATAGAACAAATGACTTACCGCTCGGGTGAGCAAACCATTCAAACACCACAGAATGCTGGAACCAGAAAGGTCTTGAGCATAGGCTTGAGTTCTTTTTTGCCCCTCTTGCCTTGGTGGGAACTGTATACCAGTGCAGAACCATTCTACCAATCTTTTGACATTCAATTCCAAAGCTCGGCCCTGTCACAAAACATCCAAAATGGCAGCTGGGGTTTCAATGGTTACATGAGCCATACCCTCAACTTGGGCAAGGGCTGGAAGGCTGATCTGAGTGGTTGGTTCAACTACCAAAATGCCACTACTCTGTATGTCTCTCAACCCTTGGGCTCTTTGAATTTGGGCGCCAGCAAAAAAATCTGGAAAGACAAAGCCACGGTTAAATTATCCATCAGTGATCTTTTCAATACCCAACGCTGGCAACAAAGGGCCACCACCCCAGAATTGGTACAAGACACTTATCGCAAGTGGGAAAGCAGAAACATCAGCATAGGTTTCAGCTACCGTTTTGGCAACCGCAAGATCAAAGACGCGCGCGAAAGAAGCTCTGGACAAGATTCCGAGCTGGGTCGCATCAAATAAATTCAACCCTTTATTCATACATTTAAATCACATCACATGTTTATGCACCACACCACCACACAAAAAATCCGTTTAACATTGGCGCTCTTGGCTATTGTGTCACTTCCCTTTTTTACAATGGGCCAGGCAACCTCCCTCCAAAAAAAAGAAGTAGAACTTTTTTGTGGCAGTTGGACGGGCAGCCTCACTTATTTGGACTATTCCAGTGGCAAGCCTTATACCATGCCCGCAAAGACCCAAATCAATTTCCTGTCAAAAGGCAATGGCTTGCAAGTAAAAATGATCTATCCCGACGAACCCAAGGCCAATGGCATTGATACGATTTTGCTGGATGCCCAAGGCCAAAAATGGGATGGCGATGCGTTGGTGCAAAAGCGTGTTTTAGCAGATGGTAACTTGGAAATCATCACCGAGCGGCAAGGCAGGGATGGCAATGACAACAAAGCAGCCACCATCCGCAAAACCATCACCATTGGTCCCAAGGTATATGTTTCCCGCAAGGACGTTAAGTTCATTGGAACGGATCAGTGGATCCAACGACACGAATACCGCTATGCCAAGGACTGATCAGTTTTTGCCAATGGCCAACAGCATTTCCTTTACAGCTGCTTCAATTTGGGTATCCTTTCCTTTCATGAAAGCTTCATGGGGCAAGGGTACCCGCAGGTCGGGTTCCAATTGAAAATTTTCCAAGGCCCTTCCTTCTTTCACGCCTATGTTGCCAATCATGGGAATGCCAAAGACCAAACTGGGATCGATTTGTGTTTCCCACCAAACCGAGGTACTGGTCCCAGGAACAGGCATGCCAATCAATTTGCCAATGCCCTTGGCGCGGTAAGCGTAGGGAAAAGTATGGGCATCACTGTAATTGGCTTCACTCACCAATACACAGCTGGGCTTGAACCATTTGCCGTTGGGCTCGCCGCCTGTAGCGGATTGGCCATAGGGTCTAAACGTGATGTAGTTTTTGCCACTGAGAAAATTGGAAAGTTCTTCGTGTAACCAGCCCCCACCATTGAAGCGGGTGTCTACAATCAAAGCTTGTTTGCCGGCATGTTTGCCCAAGACCTCTTCGTACACATTGCGGAAACTGCCATCGTTCATGCCTTGCACGTGTACATAGCCCACTTTGCCACCACTCAATGAGTCTACCATTTGTTGCATGCGAGCTACCCAACGGTCGTAGAGCAAGTTTTGCTCATTGGCAATGGGTTTGATCACTTCTTCAAAATGTGTATTGGTGGTGGGATCAAATATTTTCAACAATACCCAGGTGCCTGCTTTGCGGTTGAGCCATTGGGTCCAATCTTTTTCAGCTGTTATGTCAAAGCCGTCAATGGCGTCTATTCTTTGTCCAGCACGGATCTTGCTGTCTGCACGATCAGCAGGTCCATTGCTGATCACTTCGGTAATGGGCAGTCCCTGGCCTTTGTAGGTCTCATCGTAAAACAGGCCCAAAGCAGCCGATTGGTCTCCCAAGGGATTGATGGGCGCAAAACGTCCACCGGTGTGGGATGCATTCAGTTCACCCAAGAGTTCGCTCAAGAACTCTTGAAAATCATGGTTGTTGTTGATGTGGGGCAAGAAACGGGCATAAGCTTTTTTGTAAGCTTCCCAATTGACTCCGTGCAAGTTGGGATCGTAAAATTTCTTTTTTACTTGCCGCCAAGCGTGTTCAAACACATAAGCCCTTTCTCCTGCAGCATCCAAGTTCATCTCGCTGCGAAAAGAAATGGGGCTGAGTTTGCTTGATTCGGTTTCAAATTTGGCCAGGCCTTGGTCACTGTAAAGAAACAAGGTCTTGCCATCGGCACTGGGCACAAAGCCTGCGCCATTTCCCAAACGGCTAAGCGTTTTGGTTTCCTTGGTGCGGGTATTCATCTCCCACAAATCAACATTGCGTTCTGTTTGCGCCGTGTACCACAGTTTGTCACCATTGGGTGAAAGGGCAAAACTGCCAATGCTCATGGAATAGGGTGTCAGCCTGATTTTGCGCTGATCGGTCTTGCTGAAATCGGGCTGCCACTGGGCTTTTTTCAATGAATCTTTTTGCTTGAAGCTGGCATCTTTGGCCGCTTTCTCATCCCTTTCTTTCCAAAGGGCAAATTCTTCCTTGGTCAGTCTAAAACGGTCAAAACTCTCTTGGTCCAAGAAAGCCACTTGAATATCGGTTTCGCGGGAACCTTGGTAGGCCAAGGGACGCCTACCATATTTGTCGGTTTGCCACAAAATGGCCCGGCCTTCAAAACCAAAAAAAGGACTGCCTTCATTAAAGCCACTCTTGGTGATGTCCACCCCTTGGGGCAAGCTGCCATCGGCCTTGAACAAAACCACTTCACTGCTGCCGTAACGGCCTTGTGCGCTCCTGATGGCCAGCCATTTGCTGTCGTTGCTCCATTCAAATGATTGGTCGCCATCGGAATAAGAAAAATTTTGGCCGATGGGCAAGACGGTGGTGATTTTCTTGCTGGCCAGGTCCATGACCCTTACACTGTTGCGTTCTTCCAAATAGGCCAATTGCTTGCCATCGGGTGAAACATCGGGTTGAAATTCTTCTGCAGCCGAGGCCAAAACAGCTTCTTCTTGCAAGAGGGTAGCAGCATAAAAATAAGGCTCGGTGGGGCGCAGGATTTTGCTGGCATAAATGTCCCAGCTTTGGTTGCGTTCTGTGGCATAATAGAGGGTGCGTCCGTCGGCGCTGAACTCAACACTGCGTTCTTGCGCTGGGGTAAATGTGATGCGTTTGGTGGTGCCGCCTTCTACTGCTGTCACAAAGACTTCGCCGCGAAAAACAAATGCCAATTCTTTGCCATTGGGCGAGACCGCAAAGTCTCCGTTGGTGGCTACTACGGGTAAGATTTTTTCGCTGTTGCTCTTGGCCATGGGCAGCACTTGGACATTGACCTTTTCAGGTTTGCCTTTGGGGGATTGGGTATAGATCTCGCCATTCCAAGAATAGCAAAGCAAGTCATTGGCCGAGCGGGTCAGGTGGCGAACGGGGTGGTCTTTGAAACGGGTCAATGCCGTTTTGTTCTTCCCTGCAAAATCCATGGCGTACAGGTTTTGGGTACCATCGGCTTCACTCAAATAAAACATGCCCGTGCCTTGGCTGTTGTACAAAGGTTCTCTTTCTTCCGCAGGATCCGAGGTAAGGGCTTGGGTGGTTTGGCTGGCCAAATCAAATTCCCAGATGTCCCTGGTCAAAGAAGAGGTATGGTGTTTGCGCCAAGCGTCTTCTGTGCCCTTTCTGTCTTGGTAAATGATTTTTGTGCCCTCCTTGTTGTATTGCGCATGTTCCATGCCGACGGCCGACACCAAGGTGCTCCTGCCGCCTTTGGCAGGCACTTCATAGGTTTGCAAAAACAAAGTGCCCCGGGGAAATCGCACATTGCTGGCCACGGTATGGCGGGCCGATCCGTACAATACTTTGCTGCCATCGGCACTGAAATCAAAAGGATAATCGTTGGCCGAGTGAAAACTCAAGCGCCGTGCTTCTCCTCCGGTAGCCGGCACCACAAACACATCAAAATTGCCATAGCGGTCACTGGCAAAGGCAATGGATTGTCCATCCTTGCTCCAAACAGGATAATAGTCGTGGGCTTCATGGGTGGTCAGGGGTTGGGCCAATCCCCCTTTGCTGGAGATAGTATAGAGATCTCCTTGGTAACTGAAAACAATGGTATTGCCATCTGGTGAAATGGCGGGATAGCGCATCCACAATGCATTCTCTTGGGCCCAAGCAGTGTTGCCCAACAGGGCCAAGACAAAGAACCATGCCATTTTTTTCATAAGCTGTATTTTCCCGTTTTAAAGTTAATACAATGCCCGCATGAACAATGTGCAATTTGAAGAATGGTGCCAGTCTTTGTCGCCCCATCTTTTACGCCCCTTGGTACCATTTAACCCTGCAGTTGACAAGCTCTATACTTTTGATTTTACAGCACAAAACCATGATTTGCCTATCCGTGAATTGAACAACACGGCAAGTTTTTCCCGGTGGGTTTTCTCGGCCCTGGAAAAAAACAATGCCCGCTACGGGGTAGGTGGATATTTAGAAGACCGGGTGCTTTACCAACGCAGTGGTGTTTTTGATGCTGCTGGTGCAGGTGCACCCAGAAGTATTCATTTGGGTTTGGACATTTGGGGACCGGCAGGGACGCCCGTTTTTGCGCCAGTAGCGGGCAAACTGCACAGCATGGGCCAGAACGATGCTTTTGGGGATTATGGGGCTACCTTGATTTTGGAACACCCTTCTCCTTTTGGACCTTGGTACAGTTTGTACGGGCATTTGTCAGCGGACAGTATTCAAGACAAAAGAATGGGACAAGCATTTGATCCCGGTGAAACCATTGCCCGCTTGGGTGAGCCCTTTGAAAATGGAGATTGGCCACCGCATTTGCATTTCCAAATCATCTTGGATGTCGAGGGAAAGCAGGGCGATTATCCGGGTGTTTGTGCCCCATCAGACTTGGATCACTATCGGCTTAATTGCCCTGATCCAGGGATGTTGCAGGTTGTTCCCAGGCCTTGATGCGGTCCGAGGGGATGGTATAGACCCCGTTTCGGCTGTTCCAAGCATAGTGCACCAAGGCTTTGGCTATGGCAGCAGCTTGAACGGGGATGTATTTTTTGAATCGGCTGATGAGCAAGGGACTCAACCACTGGGCTACGGTAAGGCCCAGTTTTTCCAAGGGCCTTGATTCTTTGCGCTGACCCAAAATAAAGGAGGGTTGTAAAATGACCAACAAGGGGTAGCCCAATCCTTTTAAACCCTTCTCCAGCTTGCCTTTTACGCGGTTGTAAAAAACAGAAGAATTTTCGTTGGCACCTGCCGCACTCACCACCAAAAACCTTTGGCTGCCGGCAGCCAATTGTAGTTTGGCAATGTGCAAAGGGGCATGTAAATCTACCAATTGAAATGCTTCACGGGTTTTGACGGTTTTGATGGTGGCGCCCAAACAACAGAACACATCGTCTGCTTCGGTCAGGCCTTGGTGGCTGTCTAGTTTGACTACCTGTTCCACCAATTTGGGGTGAGACAAGCCGCTGGGTTTGCGCACGTAGCAAGTAATTTTTTCATAGCCAGGATGGGCCAACAGTTCCTGCACCAACAAGGAACCCGTTAAACCTGTTCCCCCCAATACCAATGCCTTGCGCGCTTCCATGGTCAAAATTTTACCAAAGATAGGGACTGCATTTTTTGTACTTTCGAATCGATGTCCAATCCCCATTTGCAGCCCGAGAACAGTGGCCTCAGCGCCGCTGAGAGAGAATTTGAAAACGCTATTCGCCCCCAAGGCATTGATGAGTTTGCGGGGCAAGCCCAATTGATTGAAAACCTGACCATTTTCATCAAAGCGGCCAAGCTGCGCGGAGAAGCATTGGACCATGTGTTGTTTCATGGCCCGCCCGGTTTGGGCAAAACAACCCTTAGCCGCATTGTGGCCAATGAATTGGGGGTCAATATTCGCGAAACATCGGGTCCCGTTATAGAGAAGCCCGGAGACCTGGCTGGCTTGCTCACCAATTTGCAACCCAACGATGTGCTCTTCATAGACGAAATCCATCGCCTTTCCACCGTAGTAGAAGAATACCTCTACGCGGCCATGGAAGATTTTAAAATTGACATCATGATTGATTCGGGCCCCAATGCCCGCAGCATCCAGATCAATTTAAATCCTTTCACTTTGGTTGGGGCTACTACCCGCAGTGGCTTGTTGACCGCACCCCTTTTGTCGCGGTTTGGCATCAAGTCCAGGCTGGAATATTATCCGGCAGAATTGTTGGTGCACATCATTGAAAGAAGTGCGGGTATCTTGGGCCTGCCCATTGCCAAAGATGCGGCCGTTGAAATAGCCGGTCGCAGCCGGGGCACACCCCGCATTGCCAACGGATTGTTGCGCCGGGTTCGTGACTTTGCACAAGTCTTGAACGATGGCAAAATGGATTTGGGGATTGCCCAACATGCCTTGAAAGCTTTGAATGTTGACGCCCATGGTTTAGATGAAATGGACAACCGCATTTTACAAACCATCATCCACAAATTCAAAGGTGGTCCCGTGGGCATTACCACCATTGCCACCGCTGTGGGGGAAGAAGCAGGCACTTTAGAAGAAGTGTATGAACCCTTTTTGATCCAAGAA
>RDYY01000289.1 GCA_004293505.1 Sphingobacteriia bacterium
AGCCATCCCGACAATGTCAAATTGATGAAAAGGGTGTTCAAACAGGTTTTTCCCCAAGCCAAAGCAGAAATCCAAACCGATTTGTTGGGCGCGGCGCGGGCCCTCTGTGGCAACTCCAAGGGCATTGCTTGTATCCTGGGCACTGGGTCCAATGCTTGTTATTTTGATGGCAAGAAAATTGTCAAAAACAGTCCTGGATTGGGCTATGTTTTGGGCGATGAGGGCAGTGGTACTTATTTGGGTCGAAAAGTGATTCAATATTATTTGTACAACACTTTTGACGAAGACCTGCGGGCCCGCTTTGATGCCCAGTTTACCCAAACCCATGCCGACATCCTGGACCATGTGTACAAACAACCCTTGCCCAACAAATACATGGCAGGCTTTGCCCTTTTCCTGGCCGAAAACAGGGGGCACTTCATGGTTGAAAACATCATTGAAGATGGGCTCAATGATTTTTTCTTTACGCATTTGTCCAAATTCAGCGAAAGTTGGACCAAACCCATTCATTTCATTGGCAGCATAGCACATGGATTCAAAGACGTGATCCAAGATTTGTGCAACAGCTATGAATTGGAATTGGGCCGCATCCTCAAAACGCCCATGGAAGGTTTGATTCAATACCACCAATCTTAATTGCGCTATGCCTGATTTCATCAAAGTCACCGAACAAGCTTCCCATTATCGACACTTGGAAAACATGTCGATTGGTGAAATTTTACAGAACATCAACCAAGAAGACCAAACCGTGCCACAAGCCGTGGCCCAAGCCATACCCGCCATTGAAAAACTAACGGCCGCCATCAGCGACAAAATGTTGGCCGGTGGTCGTTTGTTTTACATTGGTGCCGGCACCAGTGGCCGATTGGGCATTGTGGATGCCAGCGAATGTCCGCCTACTTTTGGGGTACCTTATGGTTTGGTCATTGGGCTGATTGCTGGTGGAGAAAAAGCCATTACCCAAGCCGTTGAATTTGCAGAAGACAGTCCCGAAGAAGGTTGGGCCGATTTGCAAAAACATTTTATCAGTGACAAAGACGTTGTGGTGGGTCTGGCAGCCAGTGGCACCACGCCTTATGTGATTGGCGCCTTGAAAGCCTGTCGCAAAAAAGGCATTATCACGGGCAGTATTTCTTGCAACCCCAACAGCCCTGTATCGGAAGCAGCCGATTTTCCCGTAGAAGTAGTGGTGGGCCCTGAATTTGTAACCGGCAGCACCCGCATGAAAAGTGGCACCGCCCAAAAACTGGTCTTGAACATGATTTCTACCACCATCATGATACAATTGGGCCGGGTGGAAGACAACAAAATGGTCAACATGCAATTGAGCAATGTAAAATTGGTAGACCGCGGCGTTAAAATGGTCATGGACCGATTGGCTTTGAAAGACTACGAAAAAGCCAAGGACCTGCTGTTGAAACATGGCAGTGTCAAAAAAGCCGTTGAAGCTGCTGCTACTTCCTGAGCATGCATGAATTAGAACCTTTTTACAATTGGCGACACATTTATGTGTCGGAAGAAGACAAGCGGTCGCCTTTTTATGGGCGCACCTACAACGAGTTTGCTTATACCCAAACCGTCTACAATTATTATATCCACCCACAATGGGATGATTTTGGCAGCAAGACCCTGTACGTAAAAATCATTTATGCAAATGATTGGCGAATGGAACGACGCCATCGAAAACGACATCATGGAACTGAAAAGGGAAGTCATTGACCCCTTGCTCACCGAAAAGATCACCAAATTCATCTTGGTGACAGAAAATGTGCTGAACTTTCACAGCAGCGACAAAGAATACTACCAAGAGTGGTTTGAAGAAGTGACCGATGCGGGGGGATGGATGGTGGCGTTGAACATGCTTCCTGCCACGCAGCAAGACTTTCGGAAGAAAAAATTGCAGTATTACCTGGAGTTGATGGAATTGGAAGATTGGCGCCGCTACAAACCTTATCACTTGTTCAAAAAAATTGACAACGATATTTCCCAACGCTTACCGCTTTAAACCTGATCACCATGGACCAACGCATCATTGATTTGTACGACCAGTACACCCACCAACCCCTGTCCCGCCAAGACTTCATCAAAAAACTAACCCTCTTGACGGGCAGTTTAACCGCAGCTTTGGCCGTCTTGCCCCACATTGAAGTAAATGGGGCCAAAGCCGCCATCACCGACACAGACAACTTATTCATCGAAACCATTTCTTATGCAGGTGTAAACGGAACCATGCAGGGCTATTTGGCCCGACCCGAAAAAAAAGGCAAATACCCAGCTGTGGTCATCATCCATGAAAACCGTGGCTTGAATGCCCACATTGAAGACGTGGCCCGCCGGGCAGCCAAAGCAGGGTTTTTGGCTTTGGCACCCAATATCCTCTCCCCCTTGGGTCCCCTTCCCCAAAACGACGACGAACTCAGGGCCAAATTTTCTACCCTGAAGCCCGATGAAAACCTGGAAAATTTCAAAAGAGCTTTTGACTTTTTGGATACCCGAAAGGACTGCAACGCATCTTATGGTTGTTTGGGCTTTTGCTGGGGAGGCGCCATGGCCAACCAATTGGCCGTGAACCTGCCCCGCTTAAAAGCAGCTGTTCCTTTTTATGGCCGACAACCAGCAGCAGCCGATGTACCCCGCATCAAAGCTGCGCTGCAATTGCATTATGGTGGCTTGGACCAACGGGTGAACGAGGGTATACCCGCTTATGAAGCAGCTTTGAAAGAAAACAAAATTGAGTACGAAATTTTTGTTTACGAAGGGGTCAACCATGCTTTCCACAACGATACCGCTCCCGCGCGGTACAACGAAGCAGCTGCCCGATTGGCTTGGGAAAGAAGCATGGCATTTTTACACAAAAAATTGGGGGCATGAGAACAGTAATGGTCAAAAAAACCGCTTTCACTGTATGGACTTTGATTTGTTTGTTGTCCAGTACACGTGCGCAAAAAAATTTCAGTGACACGGCCCAGCAATTGAACAAGGTCATGGACTTGTATGGGGCACAGGATCCAGGTGCCCAGGTTTTGGTGGCCAGGGGCAACCAAATCCTTTTTGAATCTGTGCGTGGCTTGGCCCATTTGGAACATGGCATTGCTTGGACTACTGCCACCAAGAGCGAAGCCGGCTCAGTGTCCAAACAATTTACCGCGGCTGCCATTTTGTTGTTGGAGAAAAGAGGACAATTGAAATTGAGTGACCGCCTCAGCCAATATTTTCCAGAACTCCCTTCCTGGGGCAAGGAAATCAGCATTCAACACTTGTTGCACCACACCAGTGGACTGAAAGACTGGGGATCTATCACCGATTTGGCAGGCTGGCCCAGGGGCACGATTGCTTTGAATAACCTAGATGTGTTAGACATCATTGCTCGCCAACCCAATTTGAACAATGCACCCGGCGCTGAATTCATTTATTCCAACTCCAATTACAATTTGATGGCCCTCTTGGTAGAAAGAGTAAGTGGGCAAAGCTTGGCACAATTCACTGCCAAAGAATTGTTTCAGCCAGCTGGCATGACAGCCACAACCTGGCGCGATGACCAGAACCGCGTTGTACCCAACCGGGCCACAGCTTACAGCAAAACGGGATCGGCCTATGTCACCAACATGCCCAACGAAAGTGCTTATGGCAATGGGGGGTTGTTGACCACTTGCCAAGACCTTTTGCGCTGGACCCGGTATTATTTGGTAGAGCAAAAACCCTTGGGTGAAAAACCCCTGGAAAGACAATTGCTCAACAATGGCACCTACCAACAATATGCCATGGGATTGTTTGTGGATACCCTGTTGGGGCAATACCGCATCAGCCACAGCGGGGCCACTGCTGGTTACCGCGCCAACTTAGAATTTTATCCCAACCTTGACCTCACCATTGTGTGGTTGAGCAACAATGCCACGGGTAGTTTTGGCACCATCCCAGCTGGTTTGCGGGAAGTATTTTTGGGCAAAGCCACCACTTCCACTCCCACGCAAGCGG
>RDYY01000290.1 GCA_004293505.1 Sphingobacteriia bacterium
GCAAGTCACCAAATTGATCAAGGCCACAACGGCCATGATCACAAAGACCACATTTCGGTTCAAATCTTGGATAGCCAGCCAATCAAACAAATTGGGATAGATACTGGCGGTAGACAAAGCTTGCCATTTTTCTGGAAGACTAGCAGATAGTTCGGGCAAAACCCGGTCTACAGCCTGCGGATCATGGGTCCGGATTTCATATGCCCCAATGGTGGAAGGCGCCCAATTGTTGAGGCGTACAATCAAACGCAAGTCGGCAAAGGCAAATAGTTTGTCGTATTCTTCAATACCAGTCTTGTAGATTCCTGCAATGCGAAGTTTGCGGTAAGTGCGTTCGCTGCCATCCGCAGACAAAAAATATGCTTTGACCGTATCAGATACTGACAATTTCAGCTTTTGCGCCAAGCCAGCTGAAATGACCAAATCCTTGCTGTACAAGCTATCGGAAAAACCCAGCCAAGCACCAGATTGCAAAAATGAACTCTAAACTTTTGTTTTTTTCAAGGATGGCCGATTTGGTGGCATAAGCCATGACAGAGCGAACCCCTTTTATTTGAAGGGCTTTGGTTTCCCATGCTGGTATCCTGGTCAATGGGCTGGCTTCTGCTAAAATGGACTTGTCGGGTTCGTAGCGCTGTACTTTTGCTTGGCCCCAAAAACCAAAAATTTTTTGGGAAATGGCATCTTGGAATCCTTGAACAAAACACAAGGTCAAGATCATGGCGGCTACCCCTAAGGCAGTAGCGGTTTGGGCAAGTCTAATGATGAAACGGGAGAGGGGAGAAGCTTCCCGAAACCGCATTTTACGGGCAATGGTGAGGGCGGTGTTCAAGCCTGGGTTTTGTGGTTAAAACTAACTTATCCCCTTCAATGCACAATGCTTAGGCCCAATTTTTGCTAAGTTGCAACATGAAGTATTTTTTCTTTTGGTGTGTTGGTCTTTTGTGCGCCTTTCCCTTGTGGTCTCAGCCACAAGAAGAGAAGGTTTCCATGAAAAGCATTGGCTCGGTCCAATTTTTTTTACAAAACAATCCCACCACTTTGCCCATCATTGAACTGAATGCGACCAGTGTGTTGGAATTGCATTTTGATGAGTGGGGCAAAGTCCCCCGTAATTTTTTTTATACCTTTTTGTTGTGCAATGCTGATTGGAGCCCAGCCCAACTCACCCCTTTTGACTACATCAGGGGATTTCAGCAAAACCGCATTGGACAGTATAGGGTGTCTTCACTGACCCGAACCCCTTATGTGCATTACCAAGCCAATTTGCCTGAACGCAGTGCCCTGCCTTCCCGCAGTGGCAATTATTTGTTGGTGGTCTATGCCGATGGAGACCCCCAGAAAATAGCTTTTACCAAAAGATTTTGGGTAGTGGACAACCAACTGACCGTTTTTGCGCAAGTACAAGAACCCTTTGACATCAGCAAGGCCCGTACCCACCAAAAAATTCAATTTGAAGTCAATGCTGCCAAACTCAGTTTGGCCAGTCCACGGCAGATCAGTGTGACCGTTTTACAAAATGGGAGATGGGACAATGCCCGCACAGGCCTTCAGCCCAGCTTTATCCGGGGCAACCAATTGGCATTTAATCCCGAATCAGAGACCGTGTTTCCAGCTGGCAAAGAATACCGTTGGTTGGACTTCCAAAGCTTTCGCTTTTTATCGGACCGCATGGCCGACATAGACCGCACCCAAGACCCTGTGCTTGTTGCCGTCAAACCGGACCAAGCCCGCGGCTCCCTTCGCTATGCTTATTTCAGGGATTTCAATGGCTTTACCCAAATGGGTACAACCGATGCGCCCAATCCTTGGTGGCAGGGCGACTACGGGTGGGTGGTGTTTAATTTTGTTCCTGCCAATGGAAAGGCCTTTCCTGACAAGGACGTGTTTCTATTGGGGGCTTTGTCGGGAAATCTTTTGAATGACAGTACCAAAATGCAATGGAACAGCGAGAAAATGGTCTACCAAAAATCTCTTTTGTTGAAACAGGGTTATTACAATTATTGTTACGCCACAGGTAAGCCGGGTTTGCCAGGAGAAAGCCAATGGACAGAAGGGGACCATTGGGAGACCGAAAATGAATACCATTTGTTTGTGTATTACCGCTCTTTGGGGGGAAGGCACGACGAACTACTGGCGGTCAAGACCATCAATAGTTTGCGCGATCGGCTTCCCCGTTGAGTTTCAGGGCTTTAACAAAACCTTCTGTAGGGCTTGTTCTGTCCAGATTAGGATGGCGGACAAATAATGCTTACCTTTGCACTTTATTTACCAATAAGTATTTTTAAAATGGAGACTCAAGTACAAGGAATCGTTAAGTTTTTTAACGAAGAAAAAGGGTATGGTTTCATCAAACACGATGAATCATCCAAAGAAACATTTGTTCATGCCAACGGTTTGATCGACCAGATCGAAAAAGACGACCGGGTTATCTTTGATGTGCAAGAAGGCCGCAAAGGACCCAATGCCGTGAACGTAAAGCGTATTCAGTAATTTATTGCGATACCTGTTTGAAAGCCATCAGCGCAAGCTGGTGGCTTTGTTTTTTTCAAATGTTTATCTTTACCACATAATCTACTTGCATGTCCGCTTCTGTATTGATGACCCAATTGGCTGCATCGGCCGCTTTTATCCGAACCCA
>RDYY01000291.1 GCA_004293505.1 Sphingobacteriia bacterium
CAAGCTGGCATATTGTTGCACGATGTGGGACATGGCCCTTATTCACATGCTTTAGAAGAAGTCTTGGTGCCGGGTATTCACCACGAGGACTTGTCATTGCTGATCATGGAGAAAATGAACCAAGAAATGGGGGGCGCTTTGACCCTTTGTTTGGCCATTTTCACCAACCAATACGAGCGCAAGTTTTTGCACCAATTGATCAGTGGGCAATTGGACATGGACCGTTTGGATTACTTGAGCCGCGACAGTTTTTTTAGTGGGGTGAGCGAAGGGGTAGTGTACAACGACCAATTGATGGTAGAAGAAAAAGCCATTTATTCCGTAGAAAAATTTTTATTGGCCCGCCGACAAATGTATTGGCAAGTGTATCGGCACAAAACCGTTTTGGCCGCTGAAAAAATGCTGGTGCGAATAGTAGAAAGGGCCAGAGAAATATTTTCTCCCCAGGATCCTGCCATGGCTACGGGTTCTGCCCTTGATTTTTTTCTGGGACAATCCCACATCAACATGAATGAACAGGCACTAGATGCTTTTGCTCGCTTGGACGATGTAGACCTGATGGCGGCCACGAAAAAATGGATGCAGCACCCCGA
The DNA here is from genome assembly GCA_004293505.1 of Sphingobacteriia bacterium. Lineage (GTDB taxonomy): Bacteria > Bacteroidota > Bacteroidia > Chitinophagales > Chitinophagaceae > Sediminibacterium. The sequence goes on from RDYY01000291.1 coordinate 594, forward strand.
CCCAATTTTGGGTCTATTGTGCAAACGCCTCTTGAACAGAAAATTGTACAAAGTAAAAATCCAGCACGAACCCATTGACCCTGCTGTCTTGGCTGCAGCCCAAGCCAAGGCCCTGGTGGATTGGCCAATGGGGGAAGCTGCCCTGCCCTATTTGGTGTTTACTGGAGAAGCCAGCAATACCACTTACCAAGAAAGCGAAGACTCCATCAATATCTTGTACAAAGATGGTTCGGTCCGAGACATCATGGACACAGACCAAAGCTTGATTGGGGAGCGCCTGCGCACACCCGTGAAAAAATTTTACATTTGTTCGTTAACCCCATAGCCCATGCAGTTTACCGCACAACAGATTGCCCTGATGGTCCAGGGAAGATTGGAAGGAAACCCGGATACGGCCGTAAGCGCATTTGGGAAAATTGAAGAAGCCCAAAAGGGCCAGTTGTCTTTTTTGGCCAACCCCAAATACGAGGAATACCTCTATACCACTGGCGCTTCTATTGTGATTGTGAGCGATCAATTGGAATTGAAACAAAGCATTGCTGCGGTCTTGGTGCGGGTGCCAGATCCTTATACGGCTTTTGCTACCCTGATGGCCCAATACCAAAAAATTGTGGCCAGCCAACTCACGGGCATTCAAGAACCCGCTTTTATTTCTCCCAATAGCCAATTGGGGGAAGGGGTATTTGTTGGGGCTTTTGCCTACATCAGCGAAGGCGTAGAAATTGGAGACCACTGTAAAATTCACCCAGGTGTTTATTTGGGCAAAGGGGTCAAGATTGGGGCCCACACTGTCCTGCATCCGGGTGTTAAGGTTTACCATGATTGTGTAGTGGGTCAAAACGTCATCATTCATGCTGGCGCCGTTTTGGGCGGAGATGGATTTGGCTTTGCGCCCCAACCCGATGGCAGTTTCCAAAAAGTTCCCCAATTGGGCAATGTGGTGGTAGAAGATGGGGTCGAGATCGGGGCCAATACCACCATTGACCGGGCCACCATGGGCTCTACCCTGATTCGCAAAGGCGCCAAATTGGACAACCTGATCCAAATTGCGCACAATGTAGAGATTGGCAACAGCACGGTCATTGCGGCCCAAACAGGGGTCAGTGGCAGCACCAAAATTGGCAATTTCGTCATGATAGGCGGCCAAACCGGCGTGGCAGGGCACATATCCATTGCAGATGGTTCTAAAATCAATGGACAGAGTGGCGTCACCAAGTCCATCAAAGAGCCCAATAAATCCTACAACGGAAATCCGGCATTTGATTTTTCCCAGTCCCGTCGCATAGAAGTCAGCACCCGTCGTTTGCCCGAATTGGAAAAAAGGGTAAAGGAATTGGAAAACCTGGTACAACAACTCTTGGCCGAAAAAGAGGTCCGCCCCTAAAGGGTCAGCTCAATGCGTTTTCGTATTTTCGCGTACTTATGGACGCAAACTTCAACCCAGACAAACAGCACACCCTTTGTCAGCCCATCAGCATCAGTGGTACAGGTCTCCATACCGGTATCTTGGTGGACATGACATTGAAGCCCGCCAATCCTGGCTTTGGCATTCAGTTTCAGCGCATTGACATGCCCCAACAACCGGTGATCAAGGCCGATTGTGATTTGGTAACCGATACCAGCCGTGGTACTACTTTGCAAGTAGGGGATGCCAAAGTCAGCACCGTAGAACACATTTTGGCTGCCCTGGTAGGCATGGGCATTGACAATGTCTTGATTGAATTGAATGGCCCCGAGATCCCCATCATGGATGGCAGCTCATCTCCTTTCATTGCATTGATTGAAGAAGTGGGCGTACAAGAACAAGAAGCCACCAAAATTTGGTACAGCTTAGACGAAAATATTTACCACTACGATGAA
>RDYY01000292.1 GCA_004293505.1 Sphingobacteriia bacterium
GTCTGCACATTCAACTCCACGGCGTCACGCTGGTTTCAGCGCGCAAAGATAGGCATTCCAAAGGTCTTGACGGGTCAATAACTGGCTTCGCTGTTGACCAAAATTTGACAACTGCTGAGTTTTCCAGCATCTACTGTTACCAAATGGATGTTGTTGCGGATATCGAATTGGTTGGCAAAAAACCGGTCTTTGTGGCGCACAAAAACCGAGTATTGACCCGGTGGCAAGCTTGCCTGAAATCGTCCGGTACTGTCGCTTTCCACTGTGGCCACCAATCGGGTATTGACAGAAATAAACAAGGGTGCAAATTCTGGTCGATTGGTTTGCGCCAAAGTGGCCGGCTCGTAAAAATACACTTGGGTAGCATAGGGCTGTCCCGGTTTGGCTGGCCCTTCATTTCTGGGATTCGGCATTTGGTTGCCCCGCACCAACCAGACTTGGCCAATAATTCCTTCTGTTGTTTTTTGGGCCAGAGGATGGGTTTCTTTTTTGTTCAAGGATTTGGTGGATTGACAAGCAGCCAATCCCCAACAAAGAAGCGGAAAAAAAAGAAATCTTTTCATACTACAATTTGACCCTTGAAAGTATCTAATTTAGAGCACAATTTCTCCTTTACTGCCGCTTTGGCAAAAGCTTAACGCCCCATGTTAAAGAAATATCTATCTCTCCTTGGTTTTTTGTCTCTCGGTCCAATGGTTGTTCTGGCACAGGTGAATGATAAAAACAGGCCCGAAAAGGCCTTTGTGCAACGCATTAGGTTGGACCAAGAATTGAATTATGCCAAAGCCATCAATTTAGCCAAAGAAAAAAATTGGCGCTTGGAACTCAACACCCCAGCAGGCAAACTGCGACTGGTGGGTGTCAACAGCATGGGCTTTCCAGTGTATGAGCAAAATTATTCCAATGCAGTAGCAGCAGCCACCACCCGCGCCAACCAACTTTGGCCCGGAGGAAGTTCTGGCTTGTCATTGAGTGGCTCTTCTGCCGCCATGCGCGACAAATTGGGTATTTGGGAAGCAGAGAGCCAGACACCTCTTCCCGGCCATGTGGAGTTTGATGGGCGCATCAACCAAAAAGACAATACCGGCTCTCCTGGGTTGCATGCTACCCACGTGGCAGGTACCATGGTGGCAAAAGGAGTGAACCCCAGCGCCAAAGGCATGGCTTTTGGCATTCCTTCCTTGATTTCTTATGATACCCGTTCTAACCAATCAGAATTGGCGGCAGAAACAGGCTTGCTTTTGTCTAACCACAGTTATGGCATTCCCGGTGGATGGAATTTCAACAGCACAGACAACAGATGGGAATTTTACGGAAGGCCCAACGAAAACGAGGACTTTGAATTTGGTTATTACAGTCCCCTCAGCCAAATCATGGATTCCATTGCTTTCAACAACCCCAACCACCTCATGGTGTTTTCGGCAGGCAATCCCCGCAACCAAAACGGACCTGCGGTTGGCACCAATTATTTCAGGCCCAATGCCCAAGGGACATTGATCAGTGCAGGCCCCCGTCCAGCAGGTATTTCCAGCAACGACAGCTATGACATCATTACCCATTATGGGATTGCCAAAAATGTGTTGACCGTAGGTGCCGTCACAGGTATTCCCAGTGGTTACAGCCGTCCCAGTGATGTGGTCATGAGCAGTTTCAGTGCTTGGGGCCCAACCGATGATGGCCGCATCAAACCCGATGTAGTGGCCATGGGTGTAGGATTATTGTCTTCTTCCAATGCCACGGGCAACAGTTATGCCACTTTAAGCGGTACTTCCATGTCAGCCCCCAATGCAACAGGTTCATTGTTGCTCTTGCAAGAACATTACCAAAAATTGGTGCCCAGCAATTTCATGCGCTCGGCAACTTTAAAAGCCATTGCCATCCACACCACCGATGAAGCAGGTGGACAAGCTGGACCCGATTATGCTTTTGGTTGGGGCTTGCTCAACGTCCTCAAGGGCAGCCAAGTCATGAGCCAAGCTTTGGCCAGTCCAGCCCCAGCCAACAGAGAATCCCTTGTTTTGGAAAATAGCCTTGTGCAAGGGGGAAGTTTTTCACGTACGGTCATTGCCAGCGGAAAAGGCCCCTTGGTGGCCACCATTTGTTGGATAGACCCTGTAGGACCAGTTGTACCAGAAGCCAGCTATGTGTTGAACGACCGCAGCAAGAAATTGATCAATGACTTGGACATCCGCATCACCAGAGCGGGTGGCGCCAGCACTTTGCCTTGGACCCTGAGTCCAGACAACCCCAGTTTGGCCGCCCAAAAAGGAGACAATACCATTGACAACGTTGAAAAAATTGAGATTATACCATTACGGTATCACACAAAGGAACCTTGCAAAGGGGCAACCAAGCTTATTCCTTGGTCATCAGTGGCATAGGAGGAACGGCTTATTGCGCTTCCAATTCTGGTGGTGCAGGGGCCCGCATTGACAGCTTGCGCTTTGCCGGTATCAATTTTGCCAATCCTGCAGGTTGTAAATCCTATACCAACAACACCAACCT
>RDYY01000293.1 GCA_004293505.1 Sphingobacteriia bacterium
TTCAAAGGTGGTCCCGTGGGCATTACCACCATTGCCACCGCTGTGGGGGAAGAAGCAGGCACTTTAGAAGAAGTGTATGAACCCTTTTTGATCCAAGAAGGATTTTTGCAACGCACCCCAAGGGGGCGTGAAGTGACCCTAAAAGCCTACCGGCACCTGGGCATTGCCACAAGTGCCGGTACAGCAGGTGATTTGTTTGCGGGCAAGGACTAAGGCGCCACCAACCGAAACCCGTTGCCGTGAATGTTCACGATTTCAATCTGGGTATCTTCTTTTAAATACTTGCGCAATTTGGCAATGTAAACGTCCATGCTGCGGCCATTGAAATAGGTATCACTGCCCCATATTTTTTTCAAAGCCCTTTCACGGGGCAAGAGGTCGTTTTTGTGTTCGGCCAACATTTTCAACAACTCGTTCTCTTTGGGAGAAAGGGTTTGGGTATGGTCTGCTTTTTTCAGTTCCCGCAATTTGGGGTTGAAGTGATAGCTGCCCAGGTCAAACTCTTGGTTGTCGCTGGTGCGGTTTTCTTCTTCGTTGCGCTTCAGGATGGCTTTGATTTTCAAGAGCAAAACCTCTGAATCAAAGGGTTTGGTGATGTAATCATCGGCGCCCAACTTGTATCCTTGGATGATGTCTTCCTTCATGGTTTTGGCACTCAGGAAAAACAAAGGCACATCGGGATCAATGTCGCGGATTTCTTCGGCCAAGGTAAAGCCGTCCATGTTGGGCATCATGACGTCCAACAAGCAGATGTCAAATTTCTCTCTTTGAAAAGCCGCCAAGCCCAAACGACCATCACGCTCTAAAGTGACATCATAATCGTTCAATTCCAGGTAGTTCTTGAGGACCATGCCCAGGTTGCTGTCGTCTTCACACAAGAGTATGCGAAAGTTTTTCTTCTCGTCCATGTAGGTTGTTTGTGTGAAATAAAGATAAATCAATGCGATCTGGTATCCAAGCGGCGCAATCTTTTGTTAAAAATCCTTCTGACAAAGCCTTTTCCTGCTGTGCTAAAAGGGCTAATTTGCAAAAAAGCAAAAAATGTCAACGGTTCAAGCATTTCAACAAGCAGTACAAGAGGGCTATGTATTCAAAGGCGAAAAAGCCCTTTTGGGAAAGGGCATGTTCCAAGGCAAATTGGTGCCAGATGCTGCCGTTTATTTGCCCCTCAAAACCATGAACCGTCACGGCTTGATTGCGGGTGCCACTGGAACCGGGAAAACCAAGACCCTACAAGTTTTCAGTGAAATCTTGAGCGACCACTCTGTTCCGGTCTTGCTCATGGACATCAAGGGTGACCTGAGTGGATTGGCGGCAGCGGGTACTTTGAACGAAAAGATCAAAGAAAGGTATGCGGCCATGGCTTTGGACTGGACCCCATCGGCTTACCCTGTTGAATTGCTTTCTTTGAATGGCCAACAAGGGGTGCAGTTGCGGGCAACGGTTTTGGAATTTGGACCCATTTTGTTGAGCAAGATTTTGGGCCTGAACGATACCCAGTCAGGCTTGGTCTCGATGTTGTTCAAATATTGTGATGACCATGCGCTGCCCCTGATTGACCTGAAAGATTTCACCAAATTGCTCCAATATGCTGGGGCAGAAGGGAAGGCCGAAATGGAAAAAGAATATGGCAAAATTTCCACTACTTCTACAGGTACCATTTTGCGCAAGGTCATTGAATTGCAACAGCAAGGCGCCGATGTCTTTTTTGGTGAGAAGAGTTTTGATACCGAACACTTGATGCGGGTGGCCGATGATGGAAGGGGAATGATCAGTGTGTTGCGGGTAACCGACATGCAAGACAAGCCCAAACTGTTTTCAACTTTTATGTTGCAACTCTTGGCCGAGCTTTATGCTACTTTGCCCGAAGAAGGTGACATGGACCAACCCAAGTTGGTGCTTTTTATAGACGAAGCCCATTTGGTTTTTCAAGAAGCTTCTGATGCCTTGATGCAGCAATTGGAAACCGTGATCAAATTGATCCGCTCCAAAGGCGTGGGCATATTTTTTTGTACGCAAAACCCCCAAGACATTCCTGCTGCCATTCTTTCTCAATTGGGATTGAAAGTGCAACATGCTTTGCGGGCTTTTACAGCAGCCGACCGCAAGACCATCAAGCAAGCGGCTGAGAATTTTCCTGAAACTGCTTTTTATGAAACCGATGCATTGTTGACCCAAATGGGCATTGGGGAAGCCCTGGTTACCTTGCTAAATGAGAAGGGAATACCCACACCACTGGTGCACGTATCGCTTTGTTCTCCCCGCAGCAGAATGGATGTCTTGTCCGATGCGGAGATCAACCA
>RDYY01000294.1 GCA_004293505.1 Sphingobacteriia bacterium
GACGCTGCCAGCATCAAGCAAATCAACTTACAACTCCACCTGACACCTGCAACAGTGACCATCCGTGTGGATAAAATATTTTTGCGCCACATATTGTTCAAGCTGCTTTCCAACGTTATAAGGTTTGTACCCAAAGGATCTACCATCAGCATTCATGCAGCGGACGTCGAAGGCGATTGTATCATTGAATTCATCAATAAATCAGCCCCCATTGGGATGGAAAAATTGGATGAATACTTCAATCGCCTGGCCGACCCCAACCAAGCAGAAGCTGCCATGGGACATTCAGGAATGGGATTTGCCATCGCCAAACAGCTCACCCAAAACATGGGCGGGCAGTTGATGTACGAGAGCAATCCTGTGGTGGGCAACTACTTTAAACTAAAATTTAAATTGGCTTAGAGATAAAACCCGAACTATGAAAACAAAACTGATCCTCCTCTTTGTCTTGGTGGCAATGGTGTCTGGCATCCAGGCCCAAAGCATACCACAGTCAACTGAAACGGTGCAGTACCGTTCCTTTGAGGACATGGGTTACCGAAACGAATCCATCATTGGTATCACCGGTGCCATTACTTATTTCATTAAGTTAAAGCCCAAGGACGACGTCAATAATTCCAAGCTGATCCTGCGGCTTCACCCCTCTCAAGTGCTCAATTCCGAGCGTTCAGCCGTGACGGTTTCTCTCAAAGACGAGCCTGTGTACACAGAGCGCATGGGCGCTACAGCAGTGGATTCCATCATGACCTTGGTCATTCCCTTGGACAAGCGTTATGTACAAGAAGATGGCCGATTCATCAAAGTACGGGTAGACGCCAAAATGGCCATGAGCGATGAATTTTGCCAAGACGTGGACAACCCTGCGGTTTGGATGACAGTAAGGAACAACTCTTTCATTGCTGCCCAAAAATTCAATGAGGTTAATTTTTACCAAAGCCTCAAAGAAACCATCTTGGCCTATGACCGCATCTCAACCCCCAACAATGCCGACTTAGATGAAATGTTGTGTGGTGGCGTACTCTTTGCCTTGATCAAGGAAAAGCGCTCATTGTACGAAGCAGTAGCCGATAATTTTACCCAAGCCGATACCCTAAACAATACCATCATTGCAGCCAAACTGCGCAACCTGCCTGAGTACATCAAGCAATTGTTGCCGCCACTGCAACCCGGACAGGGCGTGATACACGTGGTCAATCCTTATGGTGACAACCGGCAAATCATGGTGGTGACTGGCGCCGATGACGAAGGCTTCAAGAAAGCCATGTACACCCTCACCAGTTACAAAATCATCAACAGTAGTTTCACCTACCGCATGGTGATTGACAAGGCCGAGCCCAATTATTTTAACAAGAATGAACTGCCCGTGGTCTTTTCCTTAGAAGACCTAGGTGGGCTGCCCAAACTGATGGAAGGTATTGGTGCCTTGAAAACCAACTATGCTTTTTCATTGGCCGATTACAATGCCATTCCCCAAAAGCTGACTTTTCACTTAGAAGCCATGATGTCCATGCTCAAGCCGGGAGACAGGGGATTCTTGAACGTTTACCTGAACGAAAACCTGGTTTTTACCACCGATTTGCGTGACCAAACCAGTTTTATTGGTGACATAGAACTCAAGCCTTACTTGCTTACCAAGAACAACTCTTTGGTGGTAGAAATGCGTTTCCACGGAGCAGGAAGCATTTGTAAAGAAGGGTTCTCCAACTTCTTTGGTTTCATTGACAACAAGACCTCTAATTTGGTTTTTTCCGGCGAGAAGAAAAATGATTTCATGAATTTCTTCAATTACCCGGGAGAATTCCGCCGCAAACCTTTGAAGGTATTGGTTTCTCCCAATTTGATGAAAGAAGTGTCTTCTTCTTTGGGGCTTTTGTTAAAGCAAATGAACACCGTATCTGTTGAAACCAATTACATGTACATTCCCCAAATGGCCAGTACCGATAAAGCGACCATGGCCGATTTGCAAGGATTCAATGTGATTGCCCTGGTGCACCGAAACGATCCCTACATCAAAAATTTCAACAAAGCCCTGCCCATACAATTCAACCGAGATTTCCAGCTCTACAAGGGTGTCTCGGGCGAAACATCCTACTCCATCAATGACTTCACCAATTCGGGCATTGCCCAAATTTTTAAACAAGATGGCACCACATTCTTGGTGGTCACTTGTTTGGGTGATACCATGGTGAATGCAGCTTTTGAAGGCGTCATCAAAGTATTTGGTTCCCAGTTCTCTTCCATCGAAAGCAATGTGTGTATTGCCAACAGCAGTGGCCGAAGCAATTTCTTCTTCAAATTGCCTACCGAGGCGATAAAAACACGCTGGTTTTGTTCTGGAACAACTACAAATATTTTGTAGTCGCCATCCTCTTCATGCTTTTGGTAGCCGCATTCTTGCTGATCAGAAAACGTGTGAAGAAGTCTCAGGAAATCGTTTAACCCTCATAAATCCAGCCCAGCATGCCGGCTTGTGCCCTTCATAATATGATCTCGGTGGGATTGTTTACCAAC
>RDYY01000295.1 GCA_004293505.1 Sphingobacteriia bacterium
ACCACGCCCGCCTGTTTCATTTCTTTGACAATGCCTTGCCAAATGCGGTGAAACTCATTCTGTTGGCTCAAGACTATGGTCTGGATTTGGTCCAGGATTTTTTGCGGGTTTTCTTCTAAGTGCATGTTGAGTCTTTTGCGCTTTTCCGCAAATTCAATCATGCGCTTGAGGGTGGCTACCCTTACCCTGAAAAATTCATCATAATTGTTGGAAAAAATACCCAGGAATCGAATTCTTTCCCGCAATGGAACACTGGGATCATTGGCTTCTTGCAACACCCTGGCATTGAAACTTAACCAGCTGATGTCTCTTTGGATCAAGGTCTTTTTCGACATGCCCAAATATACAAAGGGTCCTTTTCAGCCGGTGTTAAGTCTTTGATCAGGAATACCCTTTTTTTATTTTGTCAATCAAGCCGGTGGTGGAAAATCCGGCTACAAAGGGATTGATGATGACTTGCCCCCCGTTGGCCATGACAAAGTCGGCCCCAACAATTTGGTCCATGCGGTAATCTCCCCCCTTCACCAACACATCTGGTGCCAAAGCTTGGATCAATTCCAGTGGGGTGTCTTCGCCAAACAAAACCACCGCATCCACCAAGGCCAATTGGCTGATGAGCAAGGCCCGGCTGGCTTCTTTGTTGATGGGGCGTTCGGGTCCCTTTAACCTTTGAACCGATGCATCGCTGTTCAAGCCCACCACCAAATAATCGGCCGTGGCTGCTGCTTGTTCAAAGGAAAAAATGTGGCCTTCGTGTAAGATATCAAAACAGCCATTGGTAAAAGCAATGGTTTTGCCATTGACCCGCCAGGCAGCAGCTCTTTGCAAGAGTTGGGGGAGGGTCATGATTTTATTTTGCAGGGCTGTTGTGGCTCTCATGTTTGCTTTTTTTGTTGTAAAGGGGGAGGAGGCCCAGGCAAATAAATCCTACCAAGAGGACAATGCCAAATTGGGCAAACCATTGCAAAGTACCATTGGCCATCCCCAACTCAAAAGGGATTTCATGCAAGGCCAAGACCTTGGCCAAGAAAAAAGCATAAGCACCAATCCCCCCTGGGGTAATGATCATGCCGATGCTGGCAAATGCCAGCGCACTCACAGCGGTTGTCCAACCCAAGCCAGCAGTACCCATGGTGGCTTGTAAGCCCACCCAAGTACCTAGGATATACAAAGCCCAAATGCCCAAACTGTAGAGCAGAAACAAACCCTTTTCTTGCAATTGGCGGATGCTGTTGAGGCCATCGGTGATGCCTTTGACCACACCCAAAACAGCAGATATCCAAGGTTTTTGCTTCCACTGTTGGAGCAAAACCCAAGCGCCTCGGGCCAACAATACCATCACCACCAATCCCAACAAAACCTTCATCAACAGGTACCCACCCGGGCCACTGGGAAACGCTTTGCCCAGCAATTGGCGGGCATATTGTCCCACTACTTCATACTCTACGCCAAAAGCCAACAAAAACACCAGGCCCAAGCAAACCACGTCAAAAGCCCTTTCTACCAAAATGGTTCCGACCAATTTGTCTGCGGGTACTTTTTCATAGCGGGCCAAAATGGTGCATTTCAACACTTCTCCCAAACGGGGAACGGCCAAATTGGCCAAGTATCCAATCATGACGGCAAAAAACACATTGGGCAAAGCGGGCTGGTACCCCAAGGGCTTCATCAAAATTTTCCACCGCATGGCCCGCAAGACATGGCTGGCACTCAGGATGAAAAAAACGGGTACCATCAAACCAAATCTTGCCGTTCGCAAGGAGGTTTGAAAAGCATCCCAACGGTCATCGGGAATTTGGCGCAAACTGAACCATACCAAAAAAATACCCAGTCCCAAAAAAACCAAGTATTGCAAAAAGTTGCGCCATTTTTTGGTCATTAGAGCAGGTTTGCTTTTTTGGGAAAGACCAATTTGGGTTGGTGAGATTGGGCTTCTTCTGGCGTCATGCTGGCATACGCTATGATAACAACAACATCACCCACCGCACCTTTTCGGGCGGCAGGCCCATTCAAACAAACCACACCGCTGCCCCTCTTCCCTTTGATCAAATAAGTCTCTAAACGTTCTCCGTTGTTGACATTGACCACTTGTATTTTTTCATGTTCCAACAAGCCTGCAGCTTCCATCAAGTCTTCATCTAATGTGAGACTGCCCACATAGTGCAAGTGGGCTTCGGTAATGACGGCGTGGTGAATTTTGGATTTCAGGACTTCAATCAACATGGGGCAAAATTATGCATTCTCTGTGAAGAGCAGGTTATCAATCAAACGCACCCCTTCTATGTAAGCAGCTGCCAA
>RDYY01000296.1 GCA_004293505.1 Sphingobacteriia bacterium
ACATTGGAACCATTGCTGCTGAGAAAACTAGAGCTGCTGTACAAGGATGCACCCAAGTCAAATTGCAAACTTTTGTCTTTGAACACTTTGTACAACAATCCTGAAACGGCTTTGTCTATTTCTTTGGTCAAGAGCTGGGACAGGGTGTTGATGCCCAAAGTAGACAAAGCGTAGGGATTGGCACCTGAAGCAGCATTGGCTTCGCCGGGTGGTGCAAAGGCATTGAAGACAATCAAAAACGAAACCTGTTTCAACATTTCGTTCTCGTCTTTTTCAATGCGGTTCAAGAAAGCTTGGAATTCGTTGTCGTTCTTGATGGGGCTGCCTTGTGGAAAATCCAATTTAAAACTGATGTCGGGCTTGGTCATTTGGTTGCGCAAGGCAGCAATGACATAGACATCCCCCCTGTACCCTTTTACACTGCCACTGAAGGTGTTGTTGCCGATCAAATCACTCAGGGTAACCCGCTCTGCCGTGTAGCGCGCATCAATGTGGAGATCGGCTTTTACCGGGTCACCATTCCATTCAATGTAGTTGCCGGCATTGGGCAAGAGTTCAAAAGGTTTCTTTAAAAAGGATTGGAAATTAAAGTCGTAATTGCCCCGTTCAATGTTGTATCTACCTTTCATGGTCAGCGGTTCTACTGTCCCCGCTTTGATGCGCAAGCGACCGTTGCCCACGGCCCGGATGATGTCACCCGTTAATTCATCTAAAATCACATCAATCTGCACTTTGTTGTTGGCCAACAAATCCAAATCCACCGTCAAATTAAAATCTGAGCTTTGTTGCACAGCTTCCATCTCCTTGCCATAAGATTTGAATACAATGAAATCGGCGGCCGCGCTTTCTCTGCTGTCGCTGATGGGTAAGAAAATGTGGGAACTGTCATTGGCCTCGGCCACAATGGTCATTTTACAATTGCTCTCTGGCCCTTTAAAACTCAACTTGGCCTTGCCAATGGCTTGACCATAAAATTGGCTGTTGTCCTTGGCCTTGGTATTGATCAACAACAGTTTGTCTGTTTCCAAGTCAAAATCAAACACCATGTTTTTGAATCCTTCTTCATAGAGTTTGCCACTCAGTGTGCCGGTGTTATTGAATTCATCTTTCAAAGTGATCTTGCCCAAATTGATGCCATCGGGTTCAAATTTCAACAAAGCCGAATCAATGTGGTAGCGCACTTGGGTATAATTCACCGTCAGGGCCGCATCGCGGATGCGGATATCGCCCAACAAATCGGGGGCATTGATGTCACCATTCAAAGCCAATACCCCACTGGCTTGTCCTTTTAAATCGGTGAAGAGGTCAGCCAAAAACATTTGGATCACGGACAGCCTGGCATCACCCAAAGTGATTTCAGTTCTTAAACCCTTTCCAGTGCTGTCTTTGGTGTCGTAAAATCCTTTGGCGTTCAATTGGTAGTTGGGGTTGTCGGAACGAAGGGTGAAGGGCACTTTTCCCGTCTTCTTGTCGTAGCCGCCATCTATGAAAACCGTGCCAATGGAATCCTTGTCAAACCGAAATTCATTCACTTCTAATTTGGCTTTGGCTTCAAATTGGTCTTGGATATCGTTCAAGGTTATTTTACCTGTGGCGATCCCTTCTAAGGGGATGCCTTTGGCAAACAAACTGATCAGGTCTCCCAGCACCAAATTTTTAACCTGTGCCACCACTTGTCGGGTATTGCCGCCTTCGGCTTCTTCTGTATTAACTTGAATTTCTTGAATGCCTTGTGACAACTTGAGTTGGTCGGCCAGCAAGAGATTTTTGCGCGCCACAATTTCTCCGCCTTTTTCAATGGTCCACAACTTGTCGTTGAGCACAAATTGAGAAGGCTGAAACTGAATACGGGCCCCATCTGATAGGGTATAGACATCGGCTTTGATCTCTGCGTCCTTGAAAGTGTTGGAGGCAGAGGTTTTGAGCGAAACAACGGAATGGTCTTTTTGCGACTGAATGGTCAAAGCTGTGTTGGGAAAATAAATGCTGTCGCGGTAATCAATTCTCTTGACCGTACTGGTCAAGCTCAAGGAATCAAAATTGCCCGTACCCCTTAGCAAGACACTGGTCAAACCCAAGTCGTCCCAAGCCACATAAGGTACAAAGCCAGCCAATCCCAGCAATGATTGGGCCGTATTGATGGAGCCAGACAAAGAAACATCGTTCCCCCCTTTGAACCTTGGCGTAAAAATTTGAGCATAGGGTTCAATGTATTGGGTATTCAGGGTGAACCTGAAATTTTGGTTCTTGGGGCGGGTTTTGGGTTCCTTGATATAGGTGGGGTAATACTG
>RDYY01000139.1 GCA_004293505.1 Sphingobacteriia bacterium
CTGGCAGTGCGAATGACAGGTCCTTTTTTGTCCACCCAAATGGTATCGAAAGACCAAAATGGAAGACCTTGCAATCCTGGCAGAATGCCTGCAGCCTGGGCCAATCCCAAAACCACATAACCCTGTCCACTACCCGTTACTACGCTGGCTTGGTATGATTTCCCTTCTCCCGTCACATGGGCCAAATGGGCCCCTGAAAGACCTTGGGCAACCAAAGAAAAATGCTGGGGGCCCAAGCCCAAAACATTGCCATTGAATTGAATGCCATAGGCTACGGTATCTGCCCGGGTGGGGCTGGGGGAAAGGGCCACTAAACTGTCTACTGTTGGCAGCGGCACCGATCCTGGGTGGGCCGTGAATTGAAACTGGTCGATGGCCATGATGTCGTCACTGCCCGCTTCATCCATGTCTTCCCAACGCAGCATGAGCCAGTTGCCGGGCAACCAACCCACTTGGGTTATTTGGGCCGATAAAACCTGTTTGTTTTCAGCCAATTGGCCATTCAAAGTAACCGCACCCGTGCTGCTGTGCAAAGACCTGAGGGTCAGGTTAGGCACTTCTGTCCATTGGGCCAATGCTTCTTCACCAGGCTGGCCGGTGGCCATTTTGCACACCCATCGGTTGGCATTCCCGGATCCGCCCTTGCGCCATTGTTCAGCCGTTAATTCTACCACTAATTCTTGCAAGGTTTGGCCGCTTTGGTTGACCAATTTGGTACCGATGGCATAAATACCCGTACTACTGGCCAAGCAGCCCAAGGCCCTTTCACTGCTGCCGCTGCTGCCCACGCTGTACACCCCTGATGCAGTGGCAGAACCTGTGGTGATGCCAAAAATGGCGTTGCTGCCTGATCCCCCCAACTGCCAAGCCATCCACCCAGGTAAAGCGCTGGCATTGATGGGGACTCCGCCCAAAAAATGAGGACCCTTGCCCACCCAGGCAAAGCTGCCGCTGCTGGGCAGGCCATTGAAATCTTGGGTAAGGGTTTGCCCTGCTTGGACATAACCCCAGCTGTTCTGCGCGCTGACCCCTGGCAGCAAGGAAAAGGAGAGGAGCGTGGCCACGACCAGTCCCCCGATCAATTTTTTCATGGTTCCCGTTGGGGAGGAGCAAGTGCAATCTAAGGTCAGGGAGTGCCCAAAAACAAGGCCAAGGCCCAAATTGGGTGTAAAAACCCTTTATTTGCGCAGATTTCCCACATTTTTTGCTAAAAGTTTTTGGAAATCCAATAGCGAACATTACCTTTGCCGTCCCAAATTTTAAACGCATTCAAATGCCTACAATACAGCAATTAGTTAGAAAGGGTCGCGAAATCATCAGAGCCAAAAGCAAATCCAGGGCCCTGGATGCCTGTCCCCAGCGCCGTGGCGTATGTACCCGTGTGTACACCACCACACCCAAAAAACCCAACTCTGCTTTGCGTAAAGTAGCCAAAGTGCGTTTGACCAACAAAGTAGAAGTCATTGCCTATATCCCAGGTGAAGGACACAACTTGCAAGAGCACTCCATTGTACTGATCCGTGGTGGAAGGGTAAAAGACCTCCCCGGTGTACGTTACCACATTGTACGGGGTAGCTTGGACACTGCCGGTGTAAAAGACCGCAAGAAGAGCCGTTCCAAATACGGTACCAAGAAAGAAAAAGCCAAGAAATAGTTTCACCCGGCTGAGTAAAGTTTTAATACTTGAAGACCTTCAGCCTTTTAAAAATTAACCGATGCGTAAATCACAACCCAAAAAGATTCCCTTAGCACCAGACGGTCGCTTCAACGACAAACTGGTTACCCGCTTCATCAACAACCTGATGTGGGACGGCAAGAAAAGCACTGCCATCAATATTTTCTACGATGCAGTAGACAAGGTTTCCAAAACCACTGGCGAAGATGGTTATGAGATTTGGAAAAAAGCCATTGCCAATGTTACTCCCGCCGTAGAAGTGCGCAGCCGCCGCATTGGTGGTGCCACTTTCCAGATTCCTTCTGAAGTGCGCCCCGACCGCAAAATTTCTTTGAGCATGAAATGGTTGATCCGTTTCAGCCGCGAGCGCAATGGTCGCACCATGGCCGACAAATTGGCCAATGAGATCATGGCTGCCGCCAAGGGTGAAGGTGCTGCTTTCAAGAAGAAAGAAGATACCCACCGCATGGCAGAAGCCAACAAGGCTTTCTCACACTTCAAAGTATAGTTTACCTGCTGTATAACAAGCCACCTTCGGGTGGCTTTTTTTTTGCCCTTTCCCTTTGTGGTACGGGATTATTGGCTACCTTTGCGGCCTCTAAAAATAATAATCCGTTTTATGGCTGATTTGAAATTTCAACGCAACTTCGGGATTGCCGCCCACATTGATGCCGGCAAGACCACTACTACCGAGCGTATCCTGCGCTACACCGGTATGATTCACAAAATCGGGGAAGTGCACGACGGTGCGGCAACCACCGACTGGATGGAGCAGGAGAAAGAAAGAGGGATCACCATCACCTCAGCAGCCGTAAGCTGTCAGTGGAATTTCCCTACCGTTCTGGGTAAAGCCACTGCCGATACCAAAAAATATTCTTTCAACATCATCGATACCCCTGGTCACGTGGATTTTACTGTAGAGGTAGAACGTTCCATGCGTGTATTGGATGGTTTGATTGCCCTTTTCTCTGCCGTTGACGGTGTAGAACCCCAATCTGAAACTGTATGGCGCCAAGCCAACCGTTACAAGGTTCCCCGCATTGGATTTGTGAACAAGATGGACCGTGCGGGTGCCGACTTCCTGATGGTGGTAAACCAAGTAAAGGAAATGTTGGGTGCCAAAGCCGTTCCCTTGCAATTGCCCATTGGCGCCGAAGACAATTTCAAAGGCGTGGTGGACTTGATCAAAATGAAAGGCATCATCTGGCACATGGAAACCGAAGGCATGACCTTTGATGAAATTCCTGTTCCCGAAGACATGGTAGAAGAAGCCAACGAATGGCGCCAAAACTTGGTAGAAGCCGTGGCCGAATACGATGATACCCTGATGGAGAAATTCTTTGATGATCCCAACAGCATCACCGAAGCAGAAATGCACGAAGCCATCCGCAAAGCCACCATCGACCTGAGCATTGTGCCCATGATGTGTGGATCTTCATTCAAGAACAAAGGAGTGCAAACCGCTTTGGATGCAGTTTGTCGCTACCTGCCTTCTCCTGTAGACATTGAAGACACAGTGGGTACCGATCCTGATAGCGGCGAACAAATTACCCGCAAGGCCGATCCCAAAGAACCTTTTGCTGCCTTGGCCTTTAAAATCATGACCGATCCTTTTGTGGGCCGTTTGGCTTTCTTCAGGTGTTATTCTGGTCACTTGGATGCGGGTTCTTATGTTTTGAACGTGCGCAGTGGCAAAAAAGAACGCATCAGTCGGATCATGAAAATGTTTGCGAACAAGCAAAACCCCATCGACTTCATCGAAGCCGGTGACATTGCTGCTGCTGTTGGTTTCAAAGAAATCAAAACCGGTGATACCCTTTGCGATGAGAACCATCCCATCACTTTGGAAAACATGTTCATCCCTGAGCCTGTGATCGCCATTGCCGTTGAACCCAAGACCCAAGCCGACGTAGACAAAATGGGCATGGCCATTGCCAAATTGGTAGAAGAAGATCCTACCCTGCGTGTGAACACAGATGAAGACACGGGTCAAACCATCTTGCGTGGCATGGGTGAATTACACTTGGAAATCATCATCGACCGGATGCGCCGCGAATTCAAAGTAGAAGTGAACCAGGGTGCTCCCCAGGTAGCTTACAAAGAATCCTTTGGCAAGCCCATCCAACACCGCGAAGTGTTGAAGAAGCAGTCTGGTGGTCGCGGTAAGTTTGCCGATATCCAATTTGAATTGGGACCTGCCGATGAAGAGTGGCTGAAAGAAAACGAAGGCAAGAGCTTCCAATTTGTGAACGATTTGTTTGGTGGATCCATCCCCAAGGAATTTGTTCCTGCCATCATCAAAGGTTTTGAAACCTCAATGACCACTGGTGTTTTGGCTGGCTACCCTGTCAACAACATGAAAGTGCGTGTATTTGATGGTTCTTACCACGATGTGGATTCCGATGCCATGAGCTTTGAATTGTGTGCCAAAGGCGGTTTCCGCGAAGCTGGCCGCAAAGCCAAGCCCACTTTGTTGGAGCCCATCATGAAAGTAGAAGTATTGACACCCGACCAATACATGGGAGACGTGACCGGTGACTTGAACCGCCGTCGCGGTATGTTAGAAGGCATGGACAGCCGTGCCAACCTGCAAGTGATCAAGGCCAAAGTACCTTTGAGCGAAATGTTTGGTTATGTGACCCAACTGCGTTCCTTGAGTTCTGGTCGTGCCACTTCTACCATGGAGTTCTCGCATTACTCTCCTGCGCCCACCAACGTGGCCGAGGAAGTGATTGCCAAGAACAAGGGCAAAGTGAAGATTGAGGACTAATCAAAGGATCATTCCCGATACAAAAAGCGCTCTTTTTAAAAAAGAGCGCTTTTTTTTGTAAAAAACCGCTGTTTTTAGGAAAAATAAATTCCAAAAACTTGTCTAAACCAATCAGGCTGCTTACCTTTGCAACCCCAACGTAAAAATTGGGTAAACCATATGTCTCAGCGAATCAGAATAAAATTGCAGTCTTACGACCACAACTTGGTAGACAAATCTGCCGATAAAATCGTAAAAACCGTGCGCAGCACAGGTGCCGTTGTAACCGGACCCATTCCATTGCCCACCCACAAAAGGGTGTTCACTGTTTTGCGTTCTCCCCACGTCAACAAAAAGAGCCGTGAGCAGTTCCAATTGGCTACCCACAAGCGCCTGATGGACATCTACACCACCAGTTCTAGAACCGTAGATGCGTTGAGCAAACTCGATCTCCCTTCCGGTGTGGAAGTGGAAATCAAAGCTTGATTCTAAGGAATCAGGAACGGCCCCCGGGCCATCGTTCTTATCCCATTCACCTGCCAACCGGTTCTGCCGGGAAAGCAGCTCTGAACAAACCGTAAAATTCACCCGTTTCAAACCGGGTGGTGACATATAAACAAGCCCTTCGAGGTCTGTTTGCTTCCGGTACTTCCCCTTTCCAATTACTTGGAAAAACACAGGAAAAGGTCGGCAGAGACAAGGATTGAATCCCGCTTCATCGGTGGGATGTCCTCATACCTTGCGGGGCATAAACCGCAAAACGATGAAAGGATTGATTGGAAAAAAAATCGGGATGACCAGCATCTTTTCCGCTGATGGCAAGCAAACGGCTTGTACCATCATCGAAGCTGCTCCCAACACGGTGACCCAGGTAAAAACACTGGAAACCGACGGCTACACTGCCGTTCAGCTCGCAGTAGGCGACAAAAAAGAAAAGCACAGCTTGAAAGCTGAGCTGAATCACTTTGCAAAGGCACAAACCGCTGCCAAAAAATTCGTCAAAGAATTTCGTAATTATTCCATCGAGAAGCAACTGGGAGAAACCGTATCCGTTGACATCTTTGCCGAAGGCGAAAGCGTTGAAGTGGTAGGTACTACCAAGGGTAAAGGTTTCCAAGGTGTCGTGAAGCGTCACGGGTTTTCCGGTGTGGGCGAAGGCTCTCACGGTCAACACGATCGCCAGCGTGCACCCGGTTCCATTGGTGGATCTTCTTATCCTTCCCGCGTATTCAAAGGCATGCGCATGGCCGGCCGTATGGGCGGTGACCGCGTGAAAATGAAAGGGTTGAAAGTGGTTAAAATTTTCCCCGAAAAGAATTACATCCTGGTGAGCGGTTCCGTTCCCGGACACAACGGATCGATTGTTTTAATCCAGAAATAATTCACCTCTTTAACTGAATGATCATGCAAGTAGATGTTTTAAATATACAAGGCCAAAAGACCGGTAGAACGGTTGAATTGCCCCAGGAAATTTTCGGCATTGAGCCCAACGACCACGTGATTTACTTGGCCGTTAAACAATACCTGGCTGCCCGCCGTTCCGGTACGCACAAGGTAAAAACCCGTGCTGAAGTACAGGGTGCCAGTCGCAAGCTGCACAAGCAAAAAGGTACAGGTGGATCCCGTAAGGGCAATATCCGCAACCCTTTGTACAAGGGTGGTGGTACCATTTTTGGACCCAAGCCCCACAGCTATGATTTCAAATTGAACCGCAAGGTGAAGGACTTGGCCAAAATGTCTGCCCTCAGCTACAAATCCAAAGAAAATGCAATTGTAGTAGTGGAAGACATCAACATGGAAGTGCCCAAGACCAAGCAGGTTTTGGACATCATGGGTAAATTGAACGTATCCGACAAGAAAACCTTGTTGGTATTGCCTGAGTACAGCGACAATTTGTACTTGAGCACCCGCAACGTGCCCAATGTGGCCAGCACTTTGCTTGCCGACATCAACACTTACGACATCATGAATGCCGAAGTACTGGTGATCACTGAAAACACTGTGAAATTGCTGCAACCCGAAGAAGCCGGAGCCGAAGCCTAATTAAGAATCGTTTCAACAACATAACATGAGACAGACAGACATTTTGATCAAACCCATTTTAAGCGAGAAGGCCAATGCCCAGCAGGAGAGCCTGCGCCGCTATGCGTTCCGTGTGAACCGCAAGGCCAACAAACTGGAGATCAAAAAAGCCATCGAAGATTTCTATGGTGTAACCGTGGTGGATGTAAACACTGCTGTTGCCCCCGGTAAAAACAAAGCCCGCTACACCAAAGCTGGTTTTATCCAAGGAACCAAGTCGGCTTATAAAAAAGCATTTGTAACTGTTGCAGAAGGTGAATCCATCGATCTGTACGCCAACATCTAATCTATAGCCGCGGAGCTGAGAATTCCGCACAAAACAAACGTCAAACATGGCACTGAAAAAGTACAAACCCATTACCGCAGGCACCCGCTGGAGAATCGGTAATGCGTATGCAGAAATCACCACCAACCAACCTGAAAAGAGTTTGTTGGAGCCCCAGAAAAAAACCGCTGGTCGCAATTCCCAAGGTCGTCGCGTGATGCGCTACATGGGTGGTGGCAGCAAACAACATTACCGCATCATCGACTTCAAACGCAACAAGCGTGAAGTGGCGGCCACTGTTGTATCCATTGAATATGATCCCAACCGTACCGCTTTCATCGCGTTGTTGCAATACACCGATGGCGAGAAGCGCTACATCATTGCCCCCCAAGGCATTCAGGTAGGTGCTACCATCCAAGCGGGTGACAATGTGGCCCCCGAAATTGGCAATGCCCTTCCCATGAAGAACATGCCCTTGGGTACCATGATCCACAACATTGAACTCCAACCTGGTCAAGGTGGCAAAATGGTGCGCAGCGCCGGTGCCTCTGCCCAGTTGGCGAACAAGGAAGAAAAATATGCTGTGTTGAAAATGCCTTCTGGTGAACTCCGCAAGGTGCTGATCAACTGTTACGCTACCGTAGGGGTAGTATCCAACAGCGACCACAACCTGGAAACTGCTGGTAAAGCAGGTAAGAACCGTTGGAAAGGCATCCGTCCCCGCGTACGTGGTGTGGCCATGAACCCTGTCGATCACCCCATGGGTGGTGGTGAAGGTAAAGCCTCTGGTGGTCACCCCCGCAGCCGCACCGGTAAATATGCCAAGGGCGAGAAAACCCGCACCAAAGGAAAGGGCAGCGACAAGCTGATCATCCAGCGCCGCGACGGTAAAAAACTGGCCCTCTAATTCATTAACTAACACAGGAAAATACCAAATCATATGGGTCGTTCGATTAAAAAAGGTCCTTACGTAGACGCCAACCTGGAAGGCAAAGTGTTCTCCATGAACGATGGCAAGACCAAGAAAAATGTCATCAAAACCTGGAGCCGCCGCAGCACCATTACACCGGATTTCGTGGGCCACACTTTTGCCGTGCACAACGGGAACAAGTTCATCCCCGTGTATGTAACTGAATTCATGGTAGGACACAAACTCGGTGAGTTTGCCCCTACCCGGAACTTCAAAGGACACGCCGGTACCAAAAAATAATTCACCGTCCCGGCCCGGCCGGTGACCAAACAATAAAGAAATGGAAGCAGTAGCTAAATTGAACAACTATCCCACAGGACCGCGCAAAATGCGCCTGTTGGCCGATGTGATCCGCGGCATGGAAGTGGAGAAAGCCCTCGCCATCCTGGAACACCACCCCCAGCACAACGCCACCCCTTTGGCCAAATTGCTGAAGAGTGCCATCAGCAACTGGGAGCAAAAAAACAACGGTGCCAGTGCAGCCGACAGCAGCTTGGTCGTTAAAACCGTATTTGTAGATGGTGGACGTGTCCTGAAGCGGATGCGCCCTGCGCCCCAAGGCCGCGGCTACCGCGTACGCAAGCGCAGCAACCACGTAACCCTCATTGTAGATTCTAATACTAAATAGATAAAACCATCATATGGGTCAGAAAGCAAATCCAATTGGTAACAGATTAGGCATCATCCGCGGATGGGACAGCAACTGGTACGGCAGCAAGAAAAACTATGCTTCCAAACTGATTGAAGACCACAAAATCCGGACTTATCTGACTGCCCGTATCAACAAGGGCGGTATTGCCAAAATCGTTATCGAACGTACCCTCGGCAAATTGATCGTGACCATCCATACTTCCAAACCCGGTATCATCATCGGTAAAGGGGGCAATGAAGTGGACCGCATCAAAGAAGAACTGAAAAAATTGACTGGTAAAGACGATGTTCAAATCAACATCCTCGAGATCCGTCGCGCAGAATTGGATGCCACCATCGTGGGGGACACCATTGCCCGCCAGATCGAAAACCGGATCAACTTCAAGCGTGCTACCAAAATGGCCATTGCTTCTACACTCCGCATGGGTGCAGAAGGCATCAAGGTTAAGTTGAGCGGACGTTTGGGTGGTTCTGAAATTGCCCGCAGCGAAGAGTTCAAGCAGGGTCGTACCCCGCTCCACACTTTCCGCATGGACATCGACTACGCCAATGTTACTGCCCAAACCGTATATGGTAAAATCGGTATCAAGGTATGGATCTGTAAAGGCGAAGTACTGGGCAAGCGCGAACTGAACCCCAATTTTGTGGGTGGCAAGAGCGACTTGAGCGAGCGCCGCGAAAGAGTAGGAGGTGATGACCGCCGCGACAGAAGAGACGACCGTGGAGGCCGCAGCGGTGGCGGAAGAGATCGCAGAAACTAATTCAAACCCATTCAATCCCTGTGGACAGCGTTTCACAGACAAAAGATAAAAGATGTTACAGCCTAAAAGAAGCAAGCACAGAAAACAGCAGAAAGGTCGCATTCGCGAAGTAGCGAAGCGTGGTACTGCTATTTCATTTGGATCATTTGCCCTGAAAGCCCTGGAGCCCATCTGGTTGACCAACCGTCAAATTGAGTCTGCCCGTCAGGCCATGACCCGTGCCATGAAGCGGGAAGGAAACGTTTGGATCCGTGTTTTCCCCGACAAAATCATTACCCGCAAGCCTGCTGAGGTGAGGATGGGTAAGGGTAAAGGTAACCCCGAGTTTTGGGCTGCTGTGGTAGAACCAGGACGCATCATTTTTGAGTGCGATGGTGTTACCGAAGCAGTGGCCAAAGAAGCCATGGGATTGGCAGCACAAAAACTGCCCATCGCTACCAAATTCATCATCAGAAGAGACCTGCAGGCATAATTTTTAAAAGTATTTGCAATGGCCAACAAAAAAACATACGAGTTCAACAAGAACGTTTCCGGTCTCTCAGTAGAAGACCTGAAAGCCAAGCTCCAGGAAGATACCCTCCGCCTGAAGAAATTGGAATTCGCCCACGCGATCTCTCCCCTGGAGAATCCCATGAGCATCCGCGGTCTGCGCCGTGACGTCGCCCGTCTGCGGACAGAATTGAAGAAAAAAGAAATGGGTATTTAAACCATAAATCAAACACAATGGCTGAAAGAAATTTGCGCAAAACAAGGACAGGGATCGTGACCAGCGATAAAATGGACAAAACCATTACTGTTGCCGTCGAGAGAAAGGTAAAGCACCCCATCTACGGAAAATTCGTGAAGAAAACCACCAAGTTCCACGCCCACGACGAAAAAGGTGAGTGCGGTGTAGGCGACGTGGTGAAAATCATGGAAACCCGCCCCTTGAGCAAGACCAAGCGCTGGAGACTGGTAGAAATCGTAGAGAAAGCGAAATAAATGGTTTTTTGATTCGTGCGTTTGCCGCCCGGCGGAGAAACGACAATCTGAAATTTAATAAAGTACAAATTCAATAAAATGATTCAGCAAGAAAGCAGGTTAAACGTAGCTGACAATAGTGGTGCCAAAGAGGTACTCTGTATCAAGGTACTGGGAAACAGTGGCCAGGACTATGCTAAAATCGGCGATAAGATTGTTGTTACCGTAAAAGACGCCATTCCCGCCGGCGGTATCAAAAAAGGTACCGTATCCAAAGCGGTCATCGTCCGAACCAAAAACAAATTGCGCAGAAAAGACGGTTCTTATATCCGTTTTGACGACAACGCCGTGGTGTTGTTGAACAATTCTGACGAGCCCCGTGGTACCCGTATTTTCGGACCAGTGGCCCGTGAGCTGCGCGACAAGGGATACATGAAGATCATTTCTCTTGCCCCTGAAGTATTATAATCAACGTTAAAAGCCAGATCAAATGAGCACAAGATTTAAAGCCAAATTCAGCATCAAAAAAGGGGATACCGTTGTGGTAATTGCCGGTGATGACAAGGATTTGAAAAAACCCCGCCAGGTGTTGGAGGTGATCGTGGACAAAGGCCGTGTGGTGGTTGAAGGCGTGAACATCGTCACCAAACACACCAAACCCTCTGCTACAAATACCAAAGGTGGCATCGTGAAAACCGAA
The DNA here is from genome assembly GCA_004293505.1 of Sphingobacteriia bacterium. Lineage (GTDB taxonomy): Bacteria > Bacteroidota > Bacteroidia > Chitinophagales > Chitinophagaceae > Sediminibacterium. The sequence continues at coordinate 10,814 of RDYY01000139.1, forward strand.
GCCCCTATCAACATCAGCAACGTGATGCTGTGGGATGCCAAGAAAGGCGAACCCACCAAGGTGAAGCGCACCCGCGAAGCAGGCAAATTAATTCGTGTATCTAAAAAATCAGGGGAGGTAATCAAATAATGAGCACAGTAAAATATACACCCAGACTGGCCACGAAATACACCAAAGACGTGGTGCCCGCACTGATGAAGAAATTTTCATACAGCACGGTTATGCAAGCCCCCAAATTGGAGAAGATTTGCATCAACCGTGGTGTGAACGGTGCCGTGACCGATAAAAAATTGGTAGACATCGCCGTGGAAGAACTGAACATGATCACTGGTCAGAAAGCGGTTCCCACCATGTCTAAAAAAGACATCTCTAATTTCAAACTCCGCAAAGGAATGCCCATTGGCGCCCGCGTAACATTGCGTGGCGAAAAAGCGACAAAGCATTTGATGGCCGCGGCAACTATACTTTGGGTGTCACCGAGCAAATCATTTTCCCCGAGATCGACATCGACAAAGTGAACAAGATCACCGGATTGGACATCACATTCGTTACCACTGCCAACACCAATGAAGAAGCTTACGAGCTTTTGAAAGAATTGGGTATGCCGTTCAAAGGAACCAAGAAAGATTAATCAACTCATCATCTACAACAACTATGGCAAAAGAATCAGTTAAAGCCAGACAAAGAAAACGCGAGAAAATGGTAGCCCAGTACGCCGACAAGCGTGCCGCGCTGAAAGCTGCAGGCGACTACGCTGCCTTGGACCAACTCCCCAAGAATGCCTCTCCTGTGCGTTTGAAAAACCGTTGTCAACTCACCGGACGTCCCAAAGGCTACATGCGTTATTTTGGACTTTCCCGTGTGATGTTCCGCGACATGGCCTTGAACGGTCTCATCCCCGGTGTGAAAAAAGCCAGCTGGTAATTCCTCAACAACATTTAGAACTCGTTTAATTACAACAATATGGTAACAGATCCTATAGCAGACTTCCTGACCAGAATCCGCAATGCGCAGATGGCCGGACACCGTCTGGTGGAAATCCCTGCTTCCAATCTGAAGAAGCGGTTGACTGAAATTTTGTATGCACAGGGCTATATCCTGAAATACAAATTCGAAGACGACAACAAACAAGGCCTGATCAAAATCGCCTTGAAATACGATCCTTCTACCAAAGAACCCGCTATCCGCAGTTTGGAGCGTGTGAGCCGTCCCGGTTTGCGCCAGTACGCCAAGCCTGCTGAAATCAAGCGTGTGATCAATGGATTGGGTGTGGCCATCCTCAGTACCTCCAAAGGTGTACTGACCGATAAGGAAGCCAAAGCCCAAAACGTGGGTGGTGAAGTGTTGTGTTATATCTCTTAATTCATAAGGGTTCTGACAATTAAGCCTCTTAGTCGTGGCTGAACACGGAACCTGGTACATTCAAATAAAAAGCGACTATGTCTAGAATTGGTAAACAACCGGTAGTACTCCCCAAGGGCGTAACCGTTACCGTTAGCGCCGACAACCAAGTGACCGTGAAAGGTCCCAAAGGCGAATTGAAGCAATCCATTGACCGCGACATCGTGATCAATGTATCTGAAACCGAAGTGACTTTTTCTCGTCCCACTGACCAGATCCGTCACCGCGCCATGCATGGTCTGTACCGTGCCATTGTGGCCAATTTGGTAAAAGGTGTAACCGAGGGATTCAAAAAAGAATTGGAATTGGTAGGGGTAGGTTTCAAAGCCGCCAACACCGGTAACATGCTGGACTTGGCCTTGGGTTATTCGCACAACATCATT
>RDYY01000193.1 GCA_004293505.1 Sphingobacteriia bacterium
CGCCAGTTTGGGGTTGCGAATTTCCAAAGAAGGGGTTTGAAAATAGAGGATGTTTTTGTTGCTGTGTTCTGCCACCAATTCTTGCAATTGGTTGTTGCCTCGCATTTGGCGCCAAACTGCAAAAGGTAGTTTGGCCTTGCTCATTTTTTGCACAATGACCACGTCCAACAATCCATCGGTCAAAGAAGCAACTGGCGCAATGGTGGCATTGTTGCCAAACTGGTTGCTGTTGGCCACGCTGATGAAAAAAGCATCAGTAAAAAAGCGAAACCCGGGCAAGACCACTTCAAATTGGTGGGGAATGGCTTTGAAAAATTGGATGATGCTTTGTTGGGTATAGGTCAACAATCCCCTGCCTTGTTTCTGTGCAAACTCATAAGCTACTTGGGCATCAAAACCCAAGCCACTCAACATACAAGAAAATTGGTCGTTCACCCAAAACGCATCAATGGGTTTGGCATGGCCTTCAAAAACCAATTGGAGGGCCGATTTCAAGCGCATGGGAATTTGGGCCGAGCGGGCCAATCCATTGCCCGAACCAATGGGCAAAATCCCAAAACGTACACCCGTGTCGCGCAAGGCATGTACTACGGCCCTGACGGTTCCATCGCCCCCCATGGCCACCACATCGGTATAGTTTTCGGTTTCTATTAAATCGCGTGCGGCCAAGTATTTTCCTTCGGGATCTGTTTGCAAAAACACATAAGGAATCTGGTTGGCTTGGGTTTTGGCTTCTACCAATTGGCGCAAGCGGTCCTTTTTTCCGGTACCGGAAATGGGGTTGAGGAGATAAATGATTTTTCTGTTCATGCACAAGGGGCTACCAACGGATCAAAGCACTGGCCCAAGTAAAGCCACTACCAAAAGCGGCCAAACAAACCAGGTCGCCCGATTTAATTTTTCCTTGTTCCCACGCTTCGCAAAGTGCAATGGGTACGGAAGCAGCAGTTGTGTTGCCGTATTGTTGAATGTTGTTGTACACTTGGTCGTCGGTCAAGCCCATTTTTTGTTGCACAAATTGGCTGATGCGCAAATTGGCTTGGTGGGGAATCAGCATGTTGAGGTCCTTGGGACTCAAGCCGTTCTGGTCCAACGCTTCTAAAATGACTTCGGGAAATTTGACCACAGCTTTTTTGAATACCGCTGGGCCATCCATGAAAGGAAAGTTTTGGGCATGGTCAATCATTTGGTGGCTCATGAACATTTGCGCAATGGGTGCATCGTCAAAATCAGCATAGGGTTCATCGGTCCAATGGTTGGCATGGGTGCCTGGATTGTACATGGCCAAAATTTCTGCCGATTCGCCATCGCTGTGCAAATGGGTGCTGAGGATGCCTGCCCCTTTTTCTTCGGTAGGTTGCAGCACCACAGCGCCTGCGCCGTCCCCAAAAATGACCGAAACATTTCTGCCCCGGGTAGAAAAATCCAATCCAAATGAATGCTTCTCGGCCCCAATGACCAAGATGTTTTTGTACATGCCTGTTTTAATGAATTGGTCGGCCACACTCAAGGCATACAAGAAGCCACTGCATTGGTTGCGGATGTCCAGCGCCCCCACTTCTTTCATTTTCAAAGCCCTTTGTACCAAGACCCCACAACCCGGAAAATAATAGTCAGGGGAGAGGGTAGCAAAGACCACAAAATCTATGTCTTGTGCAGTGGTACCTGCCCGTTCAATGGCTATTTTGGCGGCTTCCAAACCCATGGTGGTAGTGGTCTCATCGGTGCGGTGCGCGTAACGGCGCTCTTTGATGCCGGTTCTTTCCTGGATCCAAGCATCGTTGGTGTCCATGTATTGGGTCAAGTCTTGGTTGGTGACGACGTTTTGGGGTACGTACATCCCAATGCCGGCAATTTTACTTTGGGGCATAGCAATCGTTTAATCGACTAAAGTACAAAATATTTAATTGGCCTTCAGGCCCATCACCTCTTGCAAGAACCGGGCCGTTTCTTGGCCCACGGAGGCAATGTCTTTGGATTGGATGGGCGAAGCCATCACGTGGTTGCCCACATTGGCCAAGGGTACCATTTGTTTTTGCTTTTCGGGCGTTCCCAATTGGGCAAACATCTCTTTCATGGCACTGACTTTGACCACAGGATCTTGTTCTTTTTCGTTTTTATAATAATACAACACCAAAGTGGGTTGTTTTACTTTTTCAAAAGTTTCTTTGACCATGGTGGTCTCCAACAATTCTTGCAGTTCAACAATGGATTCCAAGCGGTATTGGCTGTTCCAATATTGCTTGTAAATGCTGTCCTTTTTGG
>RDYY01000194.1 GCA_004293505.1 Sphingobacteriia bacterium
GGGTCGTAAGACTGTTTCTTAAAATGTGGCTGCAGAAAATCTGGGATCATGCGCTGGCTTTGTGCAAAATTAACCAATTCCCTGCTTTTTCCTTTCTTTGTGTCCTAAACGATTGCTATGGCCTTGGTCAAAGACAAAATTTTGGTGATTGGTGCATCGGGACAAATAGGGGTGGAGCTGACCCTGGCCCTGCGCAAACAATATGGCAATGCCCAAGTGGTGGCTTCTGATTTGCGCGAGGAGAATCCTTTGCTGAAAGGTACAGGTCCTTACGTGAGCTTGGATGTGATGAACAAAGAGATGTTGCACGTGCAAGTGATTCGGCAAAACATCACCCAAATTTATTTGTTGGCGGCCATCTTGTCCGCCACGGGCGAAAAAAATCCCAACCTGGCTTGGCACCTGAACATGCAGGGCTTGCTGAATGTGTTGGACATTGCGCGCGAAGAAAAATTGCACAAAGTGTATTGGCCCAGCAGCATAGCGGTTTTTGGCCCCACTTCCCCCAAACAAATGTGCCCCCAAAAAACGGTGATTGAACCCACCACTGTGTATGGCATCAGCAAATATGCTGGTGAATTTTGGTGCAACTATTATTATAACCGCTATGGGGTGGATGTGCGCAGCATCAGGTACCCTGGCTTGATCAGTTATAAATCGGCCCCCGGTGGCGGTACCACCGATTATGCCGTAGAAATTTATTTGGAGGCCAAGCAAAAAGCCAACTATACTTGCTTTTTATCGGAGCATACTTATTTGCCCATGATGTACATGCCCGATGCCATTAGAGCCACTTTGGAACTGATGGATGCCCCCGCCAACCAAATCAGTGTAAGAACGGCCTATAATGTGGCTGGGATGAGTTTTTCGCCTGCCGAAATAGCCGCCAGTATTCAAAAACTAATACCCGAATTCAACATGACTTACCAGCCCGATTCTCGGCAAGCCATTGCCGACAGTTGGCCCCAAAGCATTGACGACAGCACGGCCCGTACCGACTGGGGTTGGAAGCCTGAATATGACTTGGATGCCATGACCCAAGACATGTTGGCGAACCTCTAACCTAGAACCGTATACCCAAACCAATGTTGATGGCACGTACCCCTGCCCAAGGACCATCTACTTTCATTTGTGCACCGTTGGTGTTGACGGTATAGGTAAACTTGTAAGGATCTAATTCCAATGAAGCCAATTGGGCATTCAAGTTTTGGACTTCTAAGGGAGTAAGGGGAGGTGAGGCCACAAAGTTCAAGTCCCCTTTTGCTTTTCCGTAGTGCCCTCCCAAGATTTGAAAGTCCAAGACCAGTTTTTTCAGCAATTGAAATTGGTAGCCTATCATCAGGCCACCGGAAGTGCTTTTGACAATGCCCGCAAAGTCTGCATTTTTTTGCACGGGTATGGTTCCGCCACTGGAAAACTTAACAGGGGCTGTTAGATCAAATTGGGCAAATCGTACATAAGGAGCCAAATAAAATCCTTTCATGCGCCCCAAGCTCAAGTAAATGCGGGCTTCAGGGGTAATGGCCCAATTGCCCATTTCGAATCGGCTAAAATTGAGTACGTTGCTGTTGACCAAGTTTTCAAATTGGGCATTGTAAGGAACACTCCCCTTGGGCATGAAACGGTAACTCAGTTGAAAAGAGAAATTTTTGGCAATGTGTCGCTCATAGCTAAAATGGTAGTTGCGGGCCAGCATAGAACCGAGGTTCCATTTCACAATGTTTTTTCCACCCACCAGTTTTTGGCCTGAAGCTGAGGAGAATAGGACGCTGCCCAGCAAGAGGCAAAGGAAAATCTTGTTTTTCATGGTTGAGATTTATTGTACCACCAAGTCCAATACAGACTTGTGTTCCAGTATGGTCAACATTTGGTCCCGAACAGCAGCCATGGTTTTGTTGAGGCCGCATTTTTTTTCATTGCAGTCGGTGCATTTGTGGTAAAAATGCAAACTCACACAAGGCAAGAGGGCAATGGGACCTTCCATGAGGCGCATGATGGTGGCCAATTTTACTTGGTCGGGCTTTTGCACAAAATAATAGCCGCCACCCTTGCCTTTTTTGGCGCCCAAAATGCCAGCTTTTTTCAGCTCCAATAAAATGGACTCCAAAAATTTGATGGGAATTTTTTTCTTGCTGGCAATGTCTGCAATCAGGACGGGACCTTTTTGGTCGTTTTCCGCCAAATAGGTCAAGGACTTAAAAGCATATTGAGTCTTCTTGGACAGCATGGGGCAATTTACGTTTTATCCCAATCCCAACAC
>RDYY01000195.1 GCA_004293505.1 Sphingobacteriia bacterium
ATGGAGTCCTGTAAAAGGCTTGAAAGAAAATTAGTTTCTGCCACCGCGACCTGAACCAGCGCTGCTGCCCCGGCTGCTGAAACCTCCGCTGGATCCGCCAGCATTGCTGTTCAAGGGGGCAGAAGAATTGGAGAAGGTTCGGGCGCCCCTGTCATAAGAGGAGGTATTGCCATTTGCGGATGATGGCGTGGTCAAGACGCGGCGCATGAGGTTACCAAAATTGTTGTTGTCGCCAGCCTTACCAGGGGTATAATAACTGTTTTTGTTGCCCCCATTGGTGGGAAAATTACTGTTGTTGTACAGGTTGTTGCGGAAAGCACTCAAGTTAGATCCGCTGGTAAAAGTGGGGATGATGGCCTTGGGTGCACTGTAACTGACCAAACAGAACAAGGGATTGTTCCAACCCATGTTCCAACCATTCATTCCACCCCAGCCCCAACCCAAGGACAAGGAAGGGTTCCAACCCCAGCCACTGTTCCAACCCATGTTCCAGCCAGGATTAAAGTTGTTCATGCCCCAACCCCAATGTCCACCCCAACCATTGTTCCAAGAATTGAAACCGGTATAGGTCATGGGCATGAAATTGAAACGGGCATCGTTCCAATACCCAAAATCGTCCAAATTGCTCCAACGGTTGCGGTTGCTCACTTTCATGCGCAAATAGCGATCGTCCATGGTACTGACATACTCCTGGTAGCGTTCTTCGTTTTCGGCAGTGGCGCGCGAAACGGTGGGCTTGCCTTCTGCGTAATACAAATCGTCAGGGGTTTGGCCAGTTTTGTACAAAGCACTACAGCCTGTCAACAAAGTGGTGGCCAACAAGGCGGAGGAAAGTAGAATTTTCATGGTTACCATTTTGGGGTCAAAAATTGGTTGGGTGAAGTTACATACATTTGCGGCCAAGTAACTTCCTTTTAACAATTACAAATTACATGCCAACTAACGATTGTTAGTAAAATTGGCCAAAAAAACGAATAATGGGCAAGGAAATCACCACCCGGGAACAGGATTATTCACAATGGTACAATGACTTGGTCATCAAAGGCAATTTGGCCGATTACAGCGCGGTCAGGGGTTGTATGGTCATCAAGCCCTATGGCTATGCCCTTTGGGAAAACATGCGCGATGTGTTGGACAGGAAGTTCAAAGAAACAGGGCACCAGAATGCTTATTTCCCGCTTTTTGTGCCCAAGTCCTTGTTTGAAGCCGAAGAAAAAAATGCCGAGGGCTTTGCCAAAGAGTGTGCTGTGGTTACCCATTACCGCTTGAAAAATGACCCCTCCCATCCAGGGAAATTGATGGTAGATCCCGAGGCCAAACTGGAAGAAGAATTGGTGGTGAGACCCACTTCCGAAGCCATCATTTGGAACACCTACAAAGGTTGGATCCAATCTTACCGAGACCTGCCCCTGCTCATCAACCAATGGGCCAATGTCGTGCGTTGGGAAATGCGGACCCGCTTGTTTTTGCGCACCGCTGAATTCTTGTGGCAAGAAGGACATACTGCCCATGCAACAGCAACTGAAGCCATCGCAGAAACGCGTCAAATGTTGGATGTGTATGCAGACTTTGCCGAAAATTGGATGGCACTGCCCGTGATCAAAGGGGTGAAAACCCCCAACGAAAGGTTTGCCGGAGCAGAAGATACCTATTGCATTGAAGCTCTAATGCAAGATGGAAAAGCCTTGCAAGCCGGTACCTCTCATTTCTTGGGCCAAAATTTTGCCAAAGCATTTGATGTCAAATTTGCAGACAAGAACAACCAGTTGGAACATGTTTGGGCCACCAGTTGGGGGGTGAGTACCCGATTGATTGGTGGATTGGTCATGGCCCACAGCGACGATGATGGGTTGGTCTTGCCGCCCAAAATTGCTCCTTTGCAAGTAGTGATTGTTCCCATCTACAAAGGAGATGAGCAAAAAGGATTGTTGGCCAACGCCATTCATCCTTTGGTAGAAAAAATCAAGGCTCTGGGCATTTCTGTTAAATACGATGACAGTGAAAATAGCCGGCCCGGATGGAAATTTGCCGAATACGAAATGAAAGGTGTTCCCGTGCGATTGGCCATTGGCACCCGCGATTTGGAGAACAACACGGTTGAAGTAGCCCGACGCGATACAAAAGAAAAAACAGCTGTTCCATTGAATGGGGTAGAGTTTTACATCAAGACCCTCTTGGACGAAATTCAATTGCACCTCTTTAACCGCGCCAAAGCATTCCGAGACGAGCACATCAC
>RDYY01000196.1 GCA_004293505.1 Sphingobacteriia bacterium
GTAGCCACGATCAAATCATTGTTTTTGATGGTCATGTCGGTGATGGGCACAATGGGCAGGTTGTGTTGGAAAGATGCCCAATTGGCGCCCCCATCATAGCTGATGTATATACCATACTCAGTACCCGCATACAATAAATTGGCTCGCTTGTGGTCGGCCCGGATGGCGCGGGTAAAATGTTGGGCACCAATGCCATTGGTGATGCGGGTCCATGTTTTGCCGTAGTCCGTGGTCTTGAACAAATAGGGAGCAAAATCGTCCGACTTGTATTTGGTCCCTGCAAAATAGGCCGTTCCTTTTTGAAAGGGATCCGTTTCTACGCAGTTCCACATCATCCACTTGCCTGCTTCAGGAGGGGTAACATTGGTCCAATTTTTTCCCCCATCGCGGCTCACGTGGATCAAACCATCGTCGCTGCCAGTCCACAACAAATCAGGCTCTAATGCCGATTCTGTTCCCGTGAACACGGTGCAATAATATTCTACTGAAGTATTGTCTTGTGTAATGGGTCCACCACTGGAAGCTTGTTTGCTTTTGTCGTTGGTGGTCAAATCAGGTCCCAATGCCGTCCAGCTTTGGCCTTCGTTTTCGGTCACAAACAAATGGTTGCCAGCAGCATATAATTTTTTGGGGTTGTGGGGCGAGAAGAAAATGGGGAAGTTCCACTGGAAGCGGTATTTCTGCACGTCAGCACCCGCTCCCATGGGGTTGTCGGGCCATACACTGATGGCCCTGTTCTCACCCGTTTTGTGGTCCAAGCGAGACAAATAACCACCATAGTTTCCGCCGTAAACAATGTCTGGGTTGCGGGGATCGGCCACCACATAGCCACTTTCAGAACCCGCTGTTACTTCCCAATCGCGGTCGGTGATGCCCGCACCATTGGTTCTGCTTTTGATGCGAATGGTGGAATTGTCTTGTTGGGCACCCAGGATCCGATAGGGTACACTGTTGTCTGTAGACACGCGGTAGAATTGGGCCGTGGGCTGGTTCATCATGGTGCTCCAATTGTTGCCGCCATCAAAACTGATTTGTGCGCCCCCATCATCGGCCACAATCATGCGGTTGCCATCGGCGGGATCAATCCACAAATCGTGGTGATCGCCATGGGGTGTATTGATAGAAGAAAAAGTTCGGCCCCCATCGCGGCTGCGCATGAATTCCACATTGGGACAATAAACCAGGTTTTCATTCTTGGGGTCCACAAAGACCTTGGTATAGTACCAAGCACGCTGGCGAATGTTGTTGTCGTTGCTGAGCAAGGACCAGGTTTCTCCCCCATCATTGCTGCCATACAAGCCACCGTCTTTGTTTTCGATGATGGCATAAATTTTATCGGGATTAGAGGGTGCTATCGCAACCCCTACAATGCCCCAAACGCCTTTGGGCAGGCCTTTTGCAGTGGTGATGGGTTTCCAAGTATCGCCCCCATCGGTGCTCTTGTACAGGCCACTGCCATCGCCCCCACTTTCTAAACTATAGGGTGTGCGCAAAATGCGCCACATGCCCGCATACATCACATCGGGGTTGCCGTTTTCCATGACCAAATCAGAACAACCCGTTTGCTCATTGACATACAAAACTTTTTTCCAGCTCTTTCCGCCATCGGTTGTTTTGAACACGCCCCGCTCGGGATGGGGGCCAAACAAATGGCCCACTACTGCTGCCCAAACCGTATTGGGATCACGGGGGTGAATCACCAAGCGAATGATGTGACGGCCTTCTTTCAAGCCCAGGTTGCGCCAGGTGCGGCCCGCGTCATCGCTGCGCCAAACCCCGCCCAAACCTTCGGCCACATTTCCCCTGACCGTGTTCTCGCCTTCGCCTACATACACAATGTTTTCATCCGAAGGCGCCACGGCAACGGCACCCATGGTACCTCCAAAATATTTGTCCGAAATGTTTTTCCAGTTGCTGCCTCCATCGGTTGTTTTCCAAATGCCCCCACCGGTTCCACCCATGTAGAAAACGGTTTTGTTTTTGTAGCTGCCGGTAACGGCTGCACTTCTGCCACCGCGGTAAGGCCCAATGGAACGGTATTTGATGCCCGCCGACAAAGGATCTGGTGCTACGGCAACGGGTGCTGGTGCAGGAGCGGATTTCTTTTCTTTTTTCTGTGCAAAAGCTCCGGTCAGCAAGCCAAGGCCCAGGAGCAGTAAGCTGGTTTTTCTCATGGCAAAATTTTGAGGGATTAATGTACGAACTTTAACCCATGTCAAAGCCTGGAAATTTTTC
>RDYY01000197.1 GCA_004293505.1 Sphingobacteriia bacterium
GAACTCTATGCACAAGGAAGTGGCAACATTGTATCTGGCTTATTGGGTGGCATACCGATTACTTCAGTGGTGGTGAGGAGTTCGGCCAACGTGAATGCTGGGGCCAAGTCCAAAGTATCTGCCATTGCGCATGGGCTGTTGCTATTGGTTTGCGCCCTCTTGATTCCACAAATCTTGAACAAGATTCCCATTGCAACTTTGGCTGCAGTGCTGGTCTTGACGGGGTATAAATTGATCAGCCTGCCCATCATCAGGGAATTTTTTAAGAAGGGATGGGACCAATTCATTCCTTTTAGTGTCACCATTGTGGCCATCATGTTCACTGATTTGTTGGTGGGTATTGTGGTGGGCATCATTGTGGGCCTGTTCTTTTTGATCAGGAGCAATTTTAGGTCTTCTATTTTGGTGGCCAACGACAAAAACAATTACCTGATACGCCTGCGCAAAGACGTTTCTTTTTTGAACAAGCCCATCATCAAAGCCAAAATGGAAGCTTTGCCCGATGGCTGTTTTGTGATTGTTGATGCCACCCGGGCTGATTTCATTGACAAAGACATCATCGAAGAAATCAATGGGTTCATTGAAAATGCCCCCAGCAGAAACATTCGGGTAGAGGTTAAGAAAAGTTTGCACAAACCCATGCATTTATTGTTTACAAAAACAAAAAGTATTTATGAATAATTACGAAAGGCTTTTGTTGGAAAACAAAGCATGGGCCATGGAAAAACTGGCCGATGACCCTGGTTATTTTGAAAGACTGGTGGACATCCAAAATCCAGAATTTTTGTGGATTGGCTGCAGCGACAGCCGGGTGCCGGCCAATGAAATCACGGGCACCCAGCCAGGGGAGATTTTTGTGCACCGCAACATTGCCAACATGGTGGTACATACCGACCTGAATTTGTTGAGTGTCTTGCACTATGCTGTCAATGTCTTACATGTGAAGCACGTGATTGTATGTGGACATTATGGCTGTGGTGGAGTAAAAGCAGCCATGACCAACCACGATTATGGTATCATCAACAAATGGTTGCGCAACATCAAAGACGTGCAGCGTTATCACCGCGATGAGATCAATGGTATGCCAACCGAGGAACAGAAACTGAATAAACTAATTGAACTGAACGTGCAGGAGCAGGTCATGAACTTGGCCAAGACTTCTATTATCCAAAAATCGTGGAAAGAAAAGCAATACCCCCATTTACATGGCTGGGTCTATGACTTACACGATGGCATCACGCGGCCCATTTTTGAAATGCCAGCTGGCACGCACATGGATCCCATTTACGAATTTGACGATTTGTAGCTCAAGGCCACTGTTGCACCAACATCCAATACAATGGCATGCCCACGGTAATGTTGAAAGGGAAGGTGATGCCCAAAGCCATGGGGATGTAGAGGCCTGGGTCTGCTTTGGGTGCTGCCAAACGCATGGCAGCAGGTACCGCAATATAGGAAGCACTGGCGGCCAGAATGGCCAGCATGAAGCGGTTGCCGGCTTCCATGTGAAAAAGGGAGCTCAAAAAAATAGCCAAGCAGCCATTGATCACAGGCAAGACCAAACTGACCAAACTCACAAACCAGCCATACTGAACAAAAGCCTTGAACCGTTTGGCCGCTACCATGCCCATTTCCAACAAGAAAATGGCCAGAAAACCCTTGAATATATCGGAGGTAAAGGGTTTGATGCCTTCGGCCTGTTTGCTGTCGGCAATCAACCCAATCACCAAACTGCCTAAAATCATCCATACCGACCCATTGGTGAAAGCCTCATGGATGACTTTTTTTAAACTGCCCGATTGGCTTCCACTGGTATCAAATTTTCGGATCAGTATCACGCCTACTACAATGGCTGGGGCTTCCATCATGGCCATGGCAGCCACCATGTGACCGCCAAAAGGGGTTTGGTTGGCTTCTAGAAAGGACGCAGCTGAGATAAAAGTAACCGCACTGACCGAGCCATAAGCCGATGCAACAGCACCAGCATCGTAAACATTCAATTTTTTGCGCAACAGGAAAAATACATACAAGGGGATGACGACAGAAAGCAGGACTGCTAATCCCAAACTATAGAGAATTTCTTCATTCAAGCCACTGTGTACCAATTCTTGTCCGCCTTTGAAACCAATGGAGAACAACAAGTAAAGTGAAATGAACTTGGCACTGGCGGCAGGGATCTCCAGATCGCTTTTAACCAAAGTGGCCAAAACACCCAAAACAAAGAACAAA
>RDYY01000198.1 GCA_004293505.1 Sphingobacteriia bacterium
AGGGAAGGACAATACACCCAACACAGCAGTAAAGAACAAGGCCCAGATGGTGAGGGGCAAGCGGGTCATGCTCATGCCCTTGGTGCGCATGTTCAAAACAGTAGCAATGTAGTTGAGGCCACCCAAGAGAGAGGACACCACAAACAAAGCCATGGAAATGATCCAAAGGTCCATACCTGTTTTAGAGCCGGGAGAAGCATCACCCAGAGCACTCAAAGGAGGATAAGCTGTCCAACCACCGCTAAAGGGACCGTTCTCTACAAAAATAGAAGAGAGCATGACAACAGAGGCAGCAAAGAAGAACCAATAACTCAACATGTTCATGAAAGGAGAAGCCATGTCGCGGGCACCCACTTGTAAGGGAATCAAGAAATTGGCAAAGGTTCCGCTCAAGCCGGCAGTCAATACAAAGAATACCAATACGGTACCGTGGGTAGTGACCAAAGCATAATAAGCTTGGGGAGTGATTTTACCGCCTTCGGCCCACCACTTGCCCAACAAGTCTTGCAAGAAGGGGAAATTGCCGTCGGGGTATCCCAATTGCAAACGAAACAATACGGACATCAGACCACCCAATACGGCCCATACCATACCAGTGATCAGGAATTGCTTCGCGATCATCTTGTGGTCTTGGCTAAAGACATACTTGGTGATGAAGGTCTCGTGGTGGTGGTGCTCATGGTGATGGTCACCATGGGCTTCGTGGGTCTGGGTGGAAGGAGCGTGCAAAACGGCTTCGGTACTCATACTCTTTTCGCTTTATCTTTTTTCAAACAACCACAAGGGCTTGCGGTTGAGGGTGTTTTACAATTTGGCTGTCAATTTAACTGGTGCTTCAACAGCTTTTACCGTGGCTTTGGCTGTATCCTTGGCCGGAGCTACATTGGGTGTAGCGGCAGGGGCTGCAGCTGGGGCCACTTTCTCGGGGAAAGCCGTCGCGTAAGCTGAAGTCATGCCAGCCATCTTGGCGTCATACTCTTCTTGGTCCAATACTTCTATTACACCTTTCATGGAGTAGTGACCATTGCCACACATTTGGTCGCAGCTGATCTCGTATTGAAAATTGGGGTTACCAGTGATTTCTTTCATTTCCTTGGTGGTGTACTTGGGGGTAAACCACAAAGTAGTGGGGATACCGGGCACTGCATCCATTTTCAGGCGGAAGTGCACCAAACCCACGTCATGGATCACATCGCGTGAACCAATGATCATTTTAACGGGTTTGCCTTTGACCAAGTACATGGTTTGCTCCATGACGATATCGTCTTGAACCAATTTGTCTTCCCAGATCAATCCCAAAGCGTTGTTGGCATTGTCGATGTTGCGGTAGTATTTTTTGCCCAAGACCCCGTCTTGTCCGGGATAGCGGTAGATCCAACCAAACTGTTTGCCAGTTACTTCTACCACCATGGCTTCTTTGGGGGGCTCACCCGTAAAGAGGAACCAATTGCGCAAACCAATGATGACCAAGACCGTCAAGGCAACAGCAGGGATAGCGGTCCAAATCAATTCCAATTTGGTGCTGTGGGCAAAGAAAACCACTTTGCGGTTTTCATCTTCTTGGTATTTGAAAGCAAACCAGAACAAAATCACTTGGGTCAACACAAATACAATTCCAGTAACCGCCAAAGTCACCCAGAGCATGGAATCCACTCGGGCCCCTTCAACGCTGGCGGCATCGTGCACCAACAAGGTCTTGCCGTAATACAATTCATTACAATACCACACACCTACCAGGCCCAAGACCAAGAAGGCAATCATCAAAAATCCATTGATGCGGTTGTCTTGCTTGCGGCTTTTCTCCTCCCCTTTCAGGATGGCTACATACTCACTGGCCTTTGAGATCTGGAAAATGACCACAAAGATCAAAATCGTTACCGCCGTAATTAAAAACATTGTCATAGTGCTATCAGTATTATCTATCTAACAATTCAAAAGCCAATCAGTTTACACTTGGTGAATAACTGATTCTTTTAGGTAAGGATGGTATTTGGCCACCAAGGGTTTGCTGGCCAAAGCCTTGCCCACAAAGAGAATCATCATGCCCACAAAGAAAGCCAGGATACCAAAATCCAACCAACCCAAGGTCACGTGTTCTTTGCTCAAAGAGCCCATGACCATTTGGTAAAAATCGATCCAGTGCCCAAAGATGATCAATACTGCCATGAAAGTGACCAATGTGTAATTTCTTTTGGCAGAACGCTTCATCAGGATCAACAAAGGACACAA
>RDYY01000199.1 GCA_004293505.1 Sphingobacteriia bacterium
AAGAATGTTTGGCGCTTTGGGCAAAAGAAAACCGAAAAGGTCCAGCCCTTTTTTTTGCCGATACCGAGATGATGGTGATGCGGGTATGGAGTGAGTACGTATTTGGATCCTGCGATCCTTTTGTGTTATCGGCTTTGGAAGAACAAACTTGCCAAGGTTATTTGTTGTGCAACACAGACCTTGCTTGGGCAGCAGATCCTTTGCGGGAATACCCCGACGAAGGGCCGAGAAAAGAATTGTTTGCCACCTATAAAACCTTGCTGATAGAACAAGAAAATCCTTGGGCCTTGGTGAGTGGACAAGGCGCCGACAGGACCCAGTCAGCCATTCAACAAATTGATCGGTGGTTGCTTGACCTCAGCGCTTGAGCAGGGCCTGTACATCTGGGTCATCTTGCAAATTGTTCATCTGTTGCAAAACCTGGGGACTGCGCCAAGCCACGCGCCGGCTAAGGGGTTTTACCGTAAATTTCTTGGGGTTGGGCAAACAGGCAATGATTTGTGCGGCTTCAGCACGGGTCAAACGGGCGGCAGATTTACCAAAATATTTTTGGGCAGCTGCTTCAGCCCCAAATATACCCGGACCCATTTCAATGACGTTCAAATAAACCGTCAGGATTCTTTCCTTGCCCCAAACCTTTTCGATCAAAAAAGTAAAATAAAATTCCAAGGCTTTTCTGAGGTATTTGTCGTAGCGCCCACCCTGCCACAAAAAAACATTCTTGGCGGTTTGTTGGGTGATGGTGCTGGCCCCACCGCCCGGTGGAATCCGAGACTTTTTTCCTTTTTTCTTGGGACGCAAACTTTTTTCCATGGCATCCCAATCAAATCCACTGTGGTCGGTAAACGTTTGGTCTTCGCTGGCAATGGCGGCCAATTGGAGGTGGGGAGACAGTCCAGATTGGCCCACATAATCTCTGCTCAATCCGTACTGTGGCCAGTTGGCCAGTTGCGTCAAGGTGATGGGCGGCATGATCCATTTGCAAACCAATACATACAGCAATGAAGACAAAAAGGCCCAGAGCAAAATTTTACCAATGGTCTTCATCATTCGGTGGGGAGTTGATTGGTATAAGCACTCCAACCCAAGACAACACCAAATACAATCATGATGATGCCAGAAAGGCGGGTGATCCACAACATGTTGGCGGCCGTTAAGCGCAAACGGAGTTTGGCAGCAAAATACACTTTGAGTACATCACTCAACAAAACAAAAACCAAACAAGTCAAGAACACAGCCAATTTATAACTGGCGGGTGAAGCAGCCGAAGCAGCATCACCAATGATGGCAGCGGAGGCGGCAAACCAAAACAAAAAGACAGCGGGATTCAATAAATTCATGAAATAACCCGAGGCAGCAATGCCCAACAAATCTCGCTTTCTGTATTGCTTGATGGCTTGGGCACTGGGATCCAAAAAAGCCGATTTCTTTTTAAAGAACAAACTGAATATACCCACCGACACCAAGAACAAAGACCCCAACAAAGCAATGGTGCGCTGGTGGCTGAGAGCAACCGAAAACAATGAAGTAAAAAAATTGGTCAACAAAACCATGCTGACATCACTGGCCGATACGCCCAAAACAAAAGCATATCCGGCTTTGTGTCCGTTGGTCAAACTTTGTTTGATGATGGCGAAAATGACTGGGCCCACCGAAATGCTCAGCACCATGCCCAACAACAATCCTTTTCCGATGGGTATCCACATGGCCTTGGCTTAAGGGGCAGCAACAGGTGCGGCTTGTTGTAAAAAAGCGTTCCAGTCTTGTAACATGCTTCCTTTGAGCACACGGGGAAATTTGTGTTGGCCGCCTACTTTGCCTTTGCTCAGCATGAAGTCCATGAAAATTTCTTCGCGCAAAACCCGCAAGCGAACGGCTTTCAAGGCGCTTTTGCGCTCTACGGCATAATCGTCGTTCAGCTCACAAAGGCATTCGTCTATGTATTGCCCCAATGCTGCTTCGTCTACGGCATCGTTGCAGGCCACAAACCAATCGTGGGCAAAAAAGTTTTCGTACGGCACGCCCGCCACCGTAAACTCAGGAATGCAAACATTGAATTTTTCGCCCGCCATTTGAACGGCTTTGTTCATGTTCTCAACACTCAGGTGTTCACCCACCAAGCTCAAATAATGTTTGGTGCGGCCCGTGATCACGATCTCGTTTTTCTCCTTGTCCACAAAACGAATGGTATCGCCAATCAAATACCGCCAAGTGCCCGCACTGGT
>RDYY01000200.1 GCA_004293505.1 Sphingobacteriia bacterium
CGCCATTTCTTTGAATCCTTTTTCCAAATCACTGGCTTCCCACAAAACCGATTGCTCAAAAGCGCGCAACAGTTCTACAAAAAACTGGTTTTTGGCAGGGTCCCATTTGGGGCGCAATGCATCGGTATCGTAAGTCAAAGGATCGGCAAAAAAGAAACCTGCTTGTGGCACAAAATCGGTCAACAAAGTGCAACGGTCCTTGGTCAGCGCAATGGCCTGTTGCCAGTAAGCAGCTGAAAAAGCATCCAAGTTAAAATGTCCAATGCTGTGCTGGGCAACCACAGCTGCATTGGCTGGATCCAAAGTGCTGTCATCAGTTGCGGCAGGAACAACATCGCTGAAAACCTTTCTCACCAAGGGTTCTAGCTCGGCGGCTGTTTTGCGTTTGATCCATTCTGCATTGAACCATTTGGCTTTTTCATAGTCAAATTTGGCCCCACCCTTGTGTACGCGGTCCATGGAAAAAGCCGTTACCAATTCTTCTATCGTAAAAATTTCTTTGTCCGTACCATCGTTCCAACCCAAGAGGGCCAAGAGGTTCACAAAAGCTTCGGGCAAGAATCCCCTTTCGCGAAAGCCAATGGTTTTTTCACCCGATTGGGGATCGGTCCAATCCATGGCAAATACCGGAAAGCCCAAGCGGTCGCCATCGCGTTTGCTCAGCTTGCCGTGGCCATCGGGTTTCAGGATCAAGGGCAAGTGTGCCCACTGGGGCATGCTGTCTTGCCAACCCAAATATTGCCAGAGCAGCAAATGAACTGGTGCAGAGGGCAGCCATTCTTCGCCCCGAAACGCATGGGTGATCTCCATGGCTTTGTCGTCTACTACCACCGCTAAGTGATAAGTGGGCATGCCATCGGCTTTCAACAAAACCTTGTCGTCTACTTGCGAAGAATGAAAATGCACTTCGCCGCGAATCATATCGGTAAATGAAATGTCCTGGTCCTGGGGCATTTTGATGCGCACCACGTGGGGCGTTCCCGCTGCCAAAAGGGCTTGGGTTTCCTCGGCCGCTAAGCTCAAGCTGTTGCGCATTTGTTGGCGAAGGGCCGCATTGTATTGGGGAGAGGGGTTTTCGGCGGTCTTGAATTTTTCGCGCATGGCGTCTAATTCGGCTGGGGTGTCAAAAGCATAATACGCATGACCGGCGGCCACCAATTGTTCGGCATAGGGCCTGTAATCGGCCTTGCGTTCACTTTGCCGATAGGGCGCAAAAGGCCCGCCGTGCAAGGTGCTCTCATCGGGTTCTAACCCGCACCAGCGCAGGGTTTCAAAAATATAATCCTCGGCCCCCGTTACAAACCTGGTTTGGTCGGTGTCTTCGGTGCGCAAAATGAATTTTCCGCCATGCTGGCGGGCAAAAAGATAATTGAACAATACCGTTCTCACGCCGCCCAAGTGCAAGCCACCAGTGGGAGAAGGCGCAAAACGAACCCTGACTGATTGATTCATCCGGCAAATATAAACCGCCTTTTTCTTTGCGGTATCTTTGTACCATGTATTTGGTCAAAACACCTTGGTGGTTGCGCAGGTTGTATCCTGGTTTGGAATGGCGCATGCCAGGACGTTCGCCAGGCTCAACGAATGTGCCTCATTTGTATTTGACTTTTGACGATGGTCCCCATGAACAGGCCACCCCTTTTGTCTTGGACCAACTGGCCCAATTTGGGGCCAAAGCCAGTTTTTTTTGCATTGGTAAAAATGTGGTGCGCTATCCCCAACTCTTTGCCCGCATCCAAGCAGAAGGGCACAGCATCGGCAACCATACCCAACACCATGTCAATGGCTGGAAGACCCCTGAAGACGACTATTTGAGGGAAATTATCCTGTGCCAAGAAACCATGCCTGCTACCCCCTTGTTTCGACCTCCCTATGGGCGCATTTCTCGGTCCCAAATCAAAGCCCTGCGGCAAAAACCCGATTTGCCCCAACGCATCATCATGTGGGATGTTTTGAGTGGAGATTTTGACCTGGACCTAAGCCCTGAAAATTGTTTGAAAAATGTAGTGGACCATGCGGGTCCTGGGTCCATTGTGGTCTTTCACGACAGCACCAAGGCTTGGGAAAAGCTACAATTTGTGCTGCCCCGGGTCTTGCAACATTTTAGCGAGAAAGGATTTGGGTTTGCAGCCCTTTAGGGTTGGCCCCAAAAAAAGGGAAGGCCGGAGTAGAAACTCCAGCCTGTTTTTAATCCGTACCCTATGAAAACAAAGGTTCAGCGC
>RDYY01000201.1 GCA_004293505.1 Sphingobacteriia bacterium
TTGTCAAAGGACAAGTCATCACCCTTCAATTAACCAGCCCAACTTTTAATTAGCCAGTCCCACATGGTAAGCAAAACACTTTCTCAACTCATCACGGCCCTGGCTCCACTGCAAACAGTGGGCAGCATGGACTTGCCCATCCGGGCCGTGGTCATTGATTCGCGCCAAGTGCAAGCGGGCGATGTGTTTGTGGCCATTACGGGTGCCTTGTCCGATGGACATGCTTTCATTGAAAAAGCGGTGGCGGCCGGTGCGGTTGCAGTGGTGGTAGAACGCCTGCCCCAGACCTTGCCCGCTGGCATCAGTATCATTCAAGTGGATTCCAGTGCCGCAGCGGCCGCCCACATGGCTTGTGCTTTTTATGATCATCCCTCGGCCCAACTGAAATTGGTGGGCGTTACCGGTACCAATGGCAAGACTACCATTGCTACCGTCTTGTTCAAACTGTTTCGCCAACTGGGCTATCGTTGCGGCTTGGTCAGCACGGTGCAAAACCAAATTGACGACGAGATCATTCCAGCTACCCATACCACACCCGACGCGGTTTCCTTGAATGCTTTGTTGCACCAAATGTTGACGGCGGGTTGTACCCATGTATTCATGGAATCTTCTTCGCACGCCATTCACCAACACCGCATCACGGGTTTGCATTTTGCGGGGGCTTTGTTCAGCAACATCACCCATGATCACCTGGACTACCACAAAACCTTTGACGAATACATCCGGGTCAAGAAATCTTATTTTGACCATTTGCCCGCCTCGGCTTTTGCCATCTCTAATGCCGATGACAAGCGCGGAGAGATCATGTTGCAAAACACGGCAGCCCAAAAATATTTTTACAGCCTCAAAACCCTGGCCGCTTTCAAGGGCAAGATTTTGGAGAATGTCCTCACGGGTTTGGTCATGTTGGTCAACGACAAGCAAGTGCATTTTCGCCTGATTGGCACGTTCAATGCCTACAATTTATTGGCCGTGTATGGGGCAGCTATTTGTTTGGGCGAAGACAGCGACAAAGTCTTGACCCAACTCAGTTTGCTCACGGGTGCCGAGGGCCGATTTGATTACCTCATCAGTGCCAAAGGCATCATTGGCATTGTGGATTATGCCCACACACCCGATGCCTTGGAAAACGTATTGGCCACCATCAAAAAACTGCGCCAAGGGCACGAGCAAATCATCACAGTGGTGGGATGTGGTGGTGACCGCGACAAAACCAAAAGGCCCATCATGGCCCAAGCGGCATGCGACAGCAGCGACAAAGTGATCCTCACCAGCGACAACCCCCGCAGCGAAGACCCCTTGGCCATTTTAGCCGACATGGAAAGAGGGCTTTCCGCCTCGGCCAAAAGAAAATACCAAACCGTGGCCGATCGCCGCGAAGCCATTGCCCTGGCCGTTTCCCTGGCCCAACCCGAAGACATCATTTTGGTGGCGGGCAAGGGACACGAAAAATACCAAGACATCCAAGGTGTGAAACACCATTTTGACGACAAAGAAGTATTGGCCCAAACTTTTAACACCCACAACAAATAACCCCATGTTGTACCACCTCTTCACTTGGCTCAAGCAAAGCTTTAACCTTCCGGGTGCGGGACTGTTCCAGTTCCTCACGTTCCGGATTGCCATGGCCATCTTGCTTTCCCTGGTGATTGCCACCGTGTATGGCAAGCGCATTATCCTCTATTTGCAGAAAAAACAAATTGGAGAAAGCGTGCGCGAATTGGGCCTACAAGGGGAGCAGCAAAAAAAGGGTACACCTACCATGGGAGGAATCATCATTCTCTTGTCCATCCTGATCCCCACTTTGCTTTTTGCCAATTTGGACAAAGTCTATATCCGCCTCATGATTTTGTGCACGGTGTGGTTGGGCTTGATTGGGTTCTTGGATGACCTCTTTAAAATCCGCGCCCGCCGGGCAGCCCAACAAAAAGGCGAAGCCTACAAGAAAAAAGACAGCGATGGTTTGGCAGGCATTTCCAAAATCATTGGCCAGGTAGGCTTGGGCATCATCATTGGTACCACGTTGTATTTCAGCAATGCGGTGACGGTAGAAAGAGAAATCATTGGTTCCTCTCGCAAAGTGGACGTGTTGTTGCGCGGCGATCGCTTGGCCAAAGATTCTTCGGTGGTGGTGCGCCAAATGGATGGGGTAGAAAGAAGTTTTGTCAAGGTCAAAACCCCCATTACCACCATTCCCTTTGTGAAAAACCATGAGTTCAG
>RDYY01000202.1 GCA_004293505.1 Sphingobacteriia bacterium
GATGGCGTCCAAATATTGGTTGCCCTTTTCATCTGCTAACCAAGCGCCTTTTGCGGCTACAATGGGAATGATTTCCCGGTTGGCTTTTTGAGGGGTAAAAGGATGCCAAATGTATGCTTTGTCTTTTTCAGCCAGAGTTGTCAACGGAATCATGTGGGCTTGTTTTCAAAAAACGCAGGTTGCGTTGTATGCCAGCAAACTTCGTTCTTTTGAGGGGAGAGTCGCGGAAGATTTTTTTAAAATTTTCTTCGGTCATATTTTCCCATTCACGGGTTTGCATGTTCAATAGTCCGGGCAAAGGGGAAAAAGCAGGTTCTTGGTGGGGCTTGCTGAAACGGTTCCAGGGACAAACGTCCTGACAAGTATCGCAGCCAAACAACCAGTTCTCGAATTTTCCGCTTTGTGTTTCAGGGATCAGTGCCGCTTTCAGTTCAATGGTAAAATAACTGATGCATTGGTTGCCTTGGATGGTTTTATCAGGCAAAATAGCGTCGGTTGGACAGGCATCAATGCAACGGGTGCAACTGCCGCAAAAATCTTTCGCAAAAGGAGGGTCGGGGGGCAAGGCCCAATCGGTGATCAAAGTGGCAATGAAAAAAAACGAACCTTGTTGTTTGGTGATGAGGTTGCCGTTTTTGCCTACCCATCCCAAGCCACTTTTCACGGCCCATGCCCTTTCCAAAACCGGTGCCGAATCCACAAAGCCTCGACCGTTGATCTCGCCCCAGGTTTGGCGCAGGTCAAATAAAAATTGTTGTAAATCTGCTCTGATGACCTCATGGTAATCCTTCCCCCAGGCATAAGCTGAAACCTTGGGTTGATCTGCCTGCAGGGGATAGGTGGAACTTGTGTTGGGAAAATAATTTTTCAGCAGGGTAATGACTGATTTGGCCCCCGGAACCAACAAAGATGGATCGGTGCGCAGGTCAAAATGGTTTTCCATGTATTGCATGCTGCCCTGGTAACCTTTGTTCAACCAAGCTTCTAGTTTGCGGGCTTCTTCTGGCAGGGCTTCGGCCTTGGCTATGCCACAATAATCAAAGCCCAGTTGCTGGGCGCGGTCCTTGACCCATTTTGCTTTTTTGTCCAAGTCGGTCATTGACAGGCGGCATTGATTTGACTGTCCAATGCTGCTTTGATTTGCCAACAAATTTCTTTTTTGTCATCGTTCATGGGTTTGCCTGCTACAATGACCAGGGCATAACCCCGGCAACGGTCCAAGATGGCCCAAGTGCCCGTTAATGGGTTGGCGGCATTGATGGTTGACTTGCCCTTTTCGTCTGTGGCCAAGACCCAATTGCCCAAAGCGGGAGACCATTGTTGATAGGCTTCAGGGGCCGATTTAACCATGGCCCGGGTGGCAGCAGCAGCCAAGAGTTGGTCCACCACAGCAGGAGACAAAATGGTCTTTCCATTCCATTGTCCGTTGTTCAGCAAGCAAGCCAAAAATTGCAAAAGGTCACCTGCCGAAGAAAGCGCCCCCATGCTGGGTTGGGTATAAGGAAAAGCAGAGAATTGGGTATTGCGCATTTGCAAAGGGCGCAAAATTTTTTCTTGCATCAATTGCTCAAAGCCTTTTTTGCTGGCCAGTTCCAGTGCACGGCCCGCATAGTCCATGCCCGGATCGCCCCAGCGAAAATCCCTGCCAGGGGGTGATTGGATTTGTTTTTTGGATGTGCTGGCGCTGACTGCTTCTTCCAATGTGCTGAACTTGCTTTTTTCTGGAACGGGCAAGGTGATCAATGGTTCGGGTTCAATGCCGGTTAAATGGGCCAAGCTTTGTTCAATGGTGATATAACCTTTGCTGTATTTGTTGAAATCGGGAATGAAATTTCCCATGCGATCACCCAATCCTATTTTTCCTTCCTCTGCTGTTTTCAGGACCAAAGCAGCGGTCAACCATTGGCTGGCATAGAGCAAGGGTACTTGTGTTTTGGGATTCATCTCTCCCAAAGCTTTTTGGTAAATCACCGCACCATTGCGGTAAACCATCACCATCATTTCGCCTTGGTAGGCTTTTTTAGCCTCTTCCATTTTTTGGTCCAATACTTGAAAATTGTATTGGCCCCATCCCACCTGAAAAAAAAGCAGGAAAACCAAACTCAGACTGACTTTTTCGCGCATTTTTTGGAATGAATCGGACATAATTTCTGCTTTCTTGCTTTGGCGGTGAATTTGATGACTAAGTTACGTCGTCTCTGGCGATTAAAATACC
>RDYY01000203.1 GCA_004293505.1 Sphingobacteriia bacterium
GCCAAAGGATTTTTGGCCATGTCCTCTCTGACCGAGTACAATTGAATACCGATCAAATATTTGGGCTTGGCAGCAGCTTTTAACCATGCGGGGCAACCCATCGCAGCCAAAGCCAAACTGCTGTTGCGCAAAAAATGACGCCTGTTCAAGGACATGGGAAATGATTTAACTTAAATGTACTGCATTAGTTTTCAGCATCAAAATAGAGCTTGTAAAAATGTTTCCCCTTGGCCTCATCATATCCTTTTTCAATCATGTCCCTGCGCCCATGCACATAAACATGAAAATTTTTGTCCAGTTTCAGAATGCTTTTGAAGAATTTTTGTTGTTGTTGGACAGCCGTTGGATGAATGTCAAAAGCTTCTTCTACATTCACTTGGCGGGCCACTTCGTATTGTTGTTTGTATTGGGCAAACGTATCTATCAGTTCTGAATGGTGCAGGACTTCTTTTCCAAATTCTGCCAGGTCAAATCTATCGTGGTGGCGAAAATATTCCATGCTGCGCAACTTCATGTCGCCTTGCTCGGCCCTTGTGGTGTCAAAATGTTCTCCCACTTCTTTGTCAATGAAAAGCTTGCACATGTCCAAGGTTTCGCGGGTTTGGTGGTAGCTATTGGGCAAAGCCTGTAGTTGACCAAAAGCATTTTTCCAAGCCGAGCCTTCTTCTTTGCGCAAACCCGTCTCTTGCACCAAAACCAAAGGGCTTTCTCCGCCAGGCAAGTCCAAGAAAAGCATGCCTTTTTCTGGTTTGCGCAAATCAATTCCTTCCGTCATTTCCAATTCTACTGCACCAACGTTGTGGTGCACCCGCACAAAAGGTTCTTTTTGGCTGCTGTGAAATACACCCAGTGCGGCACAGGTCTGGTCCCCAAAAGCAAGATTGCTCAATGCCAAGACCAAAATTTCACCGTTTTTTAAGTTGGCCGTTTGGCTCACCAAGTGGTAATGACGGGCCAGGGATTGGGCCGATGCCGCAAAGTCAATTTGCTGTGAAAAATAATCCTGGACCACCTGGGCCAGGGGTGCTTCAGTGGATGACCAACCATATTGCTCCTCTTCGCGAAAGGGCTTGAGGCAAAAAGACAACAAAGCTTCTTGCAACCATTCATCGGCCAAAGAATGGGTATTTTCAGAAATCTTAAGTTGTCCCCCTTGGGCCGCATATCCACCCTGGTGCACGGCCAATTGCTGCAAAACGACTGCTGTTGTGTTCATGCGATGAAGATAGAAGAAGATAAGGATTGAGACAAAGTTGTCAAAAGCAAGGGTTTCGGTGTAAATTGGGTACAGTCCCATGCGCCAAGTTTCCCCCATATTGACCCTGATTTTGGTGAGCATTTCTTTTGCTGTAACGTCATGGTCCCAATCTTGTGCACCAAACATTGACTTTGAAGCAGGCTCTTTTCAGGGTTGGAATTGTGACTCGGGCAGGGCCCGCAACACGGGCAATTTTATGATCCCTACCACACCTGTTGTGACCAAACATACCATGATCAAGGGCGACAGCAAGGTGTTGGATCCTTACGGGGAATTTCCTTTGAAGAGCCCAGATGGCAGCAGTTATTTCATCAAATTGGGCAATGAAAACGTAGGGGCAGAGGCCGAAGGGCTCAACTATACTTTTGTGATTCCTTCGCATTTAAACAGTTACAGCATCACTTACTGGTATGCGGTTGTTTTTCAAAACCCGGCTCACAGTCCGCCCGAGCAGCCCAAATTCAACATCAAGGTGACCGATATCACTGAACTCAGCGAAGTCAGCTGCGCCAGTTTTGAATACGTGGTGAATGCAGCCCTGCCTGGCTTTAACCGGTCCAAACAAAGTGCCACCATTTTGTACAAAGCATGGACACCTGTTACCGTTAAATTAGACAACAAAGCAGGCCACCTCATTAAAATTGAATTCACCACCAATGACTGTACCCTGGGGGGACATTTTGGTTATGCTTATGTTGACATTGAAACAGAATGTGGATCCACTTTGCGGGGAGCAGGGTATTGTTCCGATGCCACTGACATTACGTTAAAAGCGCCTTTGGGTTTCCAAGGATATACTTGGTACAATGGCGATTTTTCCCAAATCCTGGGCAACCAAACCGAACTCAACCTTACCCCTTTGCCCGCACCCGGAACCAAGTTTGCCGTGGTGGTAGAACCTTACCCGGGGTATGGGTGCCGGGACACTTTGGTGACCCAAACCAGGGTGGGCCAAGT
>RDYY01000204.1 GCA_004293505.1 Sphingobacteriia bacterium
CTTCGGCCGCTTCCACCAATTCCCCCAAGCGGTGAGGGATGGGCCGGTTCAGCACCAGACCAAATGCGCCTTGTTGGTTGTACTCGCACAACAAAATGGCGGTTCTGTTGAAATTGGGGTCTTTCAAAAAAGGATCGGATAAAAGCAATATGCCGCTGCTGAGTTCCATTGACCTTAAATTAAGAAAAAGTCGCGAATTCTGTTAAAAATTGAATTGAACACTGCTCAAACCCAGTCTGGGCCTTGAAAATCTCTATATTGCAAGCCACCCGAAGGGTTTGCCCATGAAGAGAATTTTCCCCGTCATTGTTGTCTTGATTTCACTTTCCCTCTTGGGCCTCATTGTGCTGCAATTGTCTTGGTTCCGCAACTTGCACGAAGTCACCCGCAACCAAATCAGCAACCGCATTTCCGACGCAGGCATTGCCGTGGCCCAAGACTTGGCCAAAGCCACCCGAACAGGACAAGTGCTGCGTTTGTCGCGCCGCAGTCCCTTGGGTTTGGGTTCCGAATTTCAATTCCGCTTGTACCGCCAACCCACCATCGAAGAAAAATTTGCGATGGAAGAAGTGCAAGGAAAAATCAGAAAAGCTTTTGACCGCCAAAACCTGGACAAACTCAAATTTGAATTTGCTGTTACCAATACCAACGACGACTACGAAATGTATTCGGCAGGCTATGAAAAAGAGTTTTGGGACACCCTCAACAACAAGCGCATCTACCTGCCCATCTTGCCCGAAAACTTAGAAAACGAGACCCTGCCCAACCTGGAAAAACTCATCATCATTGTTCCCGACATTGACCAACAGGTATGGCAATCGCTGCGCTGGTTCTTGGTGGGGGCCATTGTTTTCCTGCTCATTATTTTGGCGGCTTTTTATGTCACGGTCCGCACCTTGATCAACCAAAAAAACCTGAGTAAGATCAAGAGTGATTTCATCAACAACATGACCCACGAATTCAAGACACCCTTGGCCACCATCTCCTTGGCAGTGGATGCTTTAAAGAACGAAAAAGTCTTGAGCAACCGCGAAAAGACCAATTATTTCCGCGACATCATCAAAGAAGAAAACAACCGCATGAACCGCCACGTAGAAACCATTTTGCAGGCGGCTACCATGGAAAAACAAGAGCTCAAACTAAATTTGCAACCCTTGGCCTTGCACGATTTGGTACAACAAGTTTTGGATGCCTATCAATTGCAGTTACAAGAGAAAAATGCCCAAGTAGTCCTGCAACTAAATGCGCGCCAAGACCGCATCTTGGCCGATGAAGTGCATTTTGGTAACCTGGTGTCTAACCTGGTAGACAATGCACTCAAATATTCTCCCGATGGACTTCATCTAACCCTTACTACCCACGCCACTGCCAACAACATTGTTTTGCGCGTGCAAGACAATGGCATTGGCATGAGCAAGGAATCGGTCAAAAGGGTGTTTGAAAAATTCTTCCGCGCCCACACAGGAAACGTACACAACGTAAAAGGTTTTGGCTTGGGGCTGTCTTATGTCAAGACCGTGATTGATGCCCACAAGGGCCGCATCAAATGTGAGTCAACCTTGGGCAAGGGCACCAGTTTTTTGGTAGAAATGCCATTGCATAAAACAATTTAAGTTCAAGGATTACAGCGGTCGCAGTATTGGGGATCAGCTGTTTTCTCCCCCTGCGGAAAATCAATTGTTTCATTGTGCCCACATACTTCACAAGTTTTTGTCCAAGCCTGTGTCAGCCGTGTCGGAAATTGACACCAAGCGCAGGCAAGACCAGGATGCACAGCGCTAACACCAAAACCTGGTGCTGCACAGGCAGGACAAAAGCTGTTCAACAAATCCACTAAATCTTTTGTGGCAAGGGCAATAACAGCTTGTCTACTGGGATTCAGGTGCGCCCGCATATCGGTAGAAGCTTCCCATGGAAATCCTTCCGCAGCAATGTTTTCCATTGCTGTCCAAGTGTTGATGCCCTTGTGCAAATGATGGCTGTTTCGCAAGATCAAAGCGTGACTGGGAAAGCGCACGCGCTCGGCAAAATTTTTCAGTGAAGCCCAATCGCTGCAATGGGCTTGCGCAAAATTGGTGGCGGTTTGCAAGGTTTTCACCCGATATGTCCTGTTGTGTTTTGCGTCCTGCAAAAACAAAATTTCTTCATTGGCGGGAACAAATCCCAAGCTAGGGTGGGGGCCAAAACTGCCTTCGCTGGCCAAGACCAAATCGGT
>RDYY01000463.1 GCA_004293505.1 Sphingobacteriia bacterium
GCACCCGTATTGGCTACAGGCAGTTGACGGAACAAGACCAAACTAACATAGGTAATGTGTCCCTTGCCATATGGCGCAGTTACCCAACTGCCATTGGTGGGCTTATCGTTTTTATCATTCATTTGCAGCAAACCCACATAAGGACTGGTCACGGGCTCCATTTGATACGTGCTTCGTTCTTGCACCCAATCTTCAAAATCTGTTGCAGTCAGTTGATTGGGATATTTTACCAAAGGATGTTCTGTTTGTGAAAAAGTAACAGGTGCATTTTCTTCCGTTACGCGGACGCCACTCATGGCAAATGGGAAGGGACCAACTTTTACCCTTTTATTGCCCACTTGGTTGCTTTTTAGGTATTGAACCACCAAGTGTCCGCCCTTGGCCACAAATCTGTTCAGGATTTCGTTTTTATTGGTCAACCATTCAAACAAATTGAAAGCACGAATGCCCACAAACAATACATCGATGTCTTGCAGCATTTCATCTGTTAGGTTGTCTTCTTGTATACGCGTCACTGGATACCCCAAAGCGGCCAAAGCATCGGGCATAAAATCACCTGCACCCTCTACAAATCCAACCCTTCTTCCTGCTAAGGTTTGGATGGCATCGTTGTTCACCAATAAGGGTTCGGATTGGGGCATAATATATATGGGGAATGTGGTCGTATTGAATGGTGTTAAATTTGTTTTTGTACAACCTGGTTTCATTCTCTTGAAACCATTGTACAGCTGGATACAAGTGGGTCAACCCACCTAATCTTGATTGTTCCACCCCTGCCATCAAAACAGGATAGACTGTTCCTGGTTCCAACGCCATCAAAGTATCTTTTTGCCAAATTCGTTGGCCAAGACTGTCCAATAACATCAATTGCAAGGGTACAGGGGCCGATTTGATGTGCGCGGTTAACTCAAAAACAGGCTTATTTATTTTGCTTTGTTGTTTGCCAAGAGAACCCACACCGGTCAACAATAATTTTTTGTTCAGTGACACAGAGAATGGTTCTATCACTTGCAACAACTGGTAAAGCTCCCCTTTTACAGGGTCAACATACTTGAATTGAATGGG
>RDYY01000110.1 GCA_004293505.1 Sphingobacteriia bacterium
TTGCATGGAATCATTTAGAAGAACAAAATAGGATATTCTTATCTTTAGCGATGAACCAATTGATTTTAGCATGAAAACAAAATCAGAAATCGTCAACAATTGGTTGCCCCGTTATACCGGAGAGCAATTGGAAAATTTTGGTAAGTACATTCTCTTGACCAATTTCAGCAACTACGTGAGTTTGTTTGCCAAATGGAACAAAGTAAAAGTAGTGGGACTGGATCGACCCATGCAATGTGCCACGGCTGGAGGCATTACCATCATCAATTTTGGGATGGGCAGTCCAGGAGCCGCTACCATCATGGATTTGCTCACTGCCATAGAGCCAGAAGCGGTGTTGTTTTTGGGGAAATGCGGTGGCTTGAAAAAACGCAATAAAATTGGAGACCTTATTTTGCCCATTGCTGCCATAAGGGGAGAGGGTACTTCCAATGATTATTTTCCGCCAGAAGTTCCCGCCATGCCTGCTTTTGCTTTGCAAAAAGCCATTTCTACTACCATCCGAGACAAACAAGTAGATTATTGGACAGGAACGGTTTACACCACCAACCGAAGGGTATGGGAGCACGATGACCAGTTCAAAGAATACTTGACCAAGGTCAGGGCCTATGCCATTGACATGGAAACTGCGACCATTTTTTCAGTGGGTTTTTACAACAAGATTCCCACTGGGGCACTTTTGCTGGTGAGTGACCAGCCCATGGTACCAGAAGGGGTCAAGACAGAAGCCAGTGACAAAAAAGTGACCACCCAGTTTGTAGAACAACACCTGCTGATTGGCATTGACTCGCTCAAGCAATTGATCAACAAAGGACAGACGGTTCGGCACTTGCGTTTTTAATCAATCCTTCCACAAAAAAGGGTAGAGGATGACGGCCAAGGCGATGACCAAAATGTCCAAGCCTGCCAACATACCTACCAAGGACCAGAATCCTTGTTGGATGGCCGAGCTAAAAGCTGTGCTGGCCAGTTTCATGATCAAGAGCAATTGGGGTACAATCAGGGGGAGGCCCATGATGGCCATGAGCGAAGCCTGTTGGTCGGCTTTGGCCGCAATGGCAGCCAAAAAAGTAAAGAGCAAACTGATGCTTAAGCCACTCAACAAGCTTATGCCCAAAAAGGTAAAGGGATCCACCAAGGGGTTTCCCAAAAAAAGCAAGAAAACCAAAACGGAAAATCCGTTCATGGCCAGCATGAGCAAACCGTTGTAAACCAATTTGGCCAGCATGAAATTGACGGGGCCGGACAAGGTATAAAAATACAACAAGCGGCCACGGGCTTCTTGCGCAAAGCTCTTGGTGACAGCATTGATGCACACGAACAATTGAATGATCCAGAACAAAGCGTTCCACACTTTTTCCTCTGGCTGACCCAATGACAAATACACCACGAAACTGGTCGATACCAAATACAAGACCAGCCCATAAAAAGTGTATTGCTGGCGAAATTCCAGTTGAAAATCCTTTTGGACCAATCGACCAATCTGTTGAATATTATTCATGAAAACACTTGCGGCAACGGGGTTCGTAGGTCTCTTTTTCGCCCAATAAAACCTGGCCTGTGGTGGCCGTCTTGCGGTAAGAGATATTGGCAATATTGCCGCATTTCATGCAAATGGCGTGCAGCTTGGTGATGAAATCGGCCACGGCCAATAATTGGGGCATGGGACCAAATGGTTTTCCTTGGTAATCCATGTCCAAGCCTGCGACGATTACCCTTACGCCTCGCAGGGCCAAAGTTTCACATACAGAAAGGATTTCGGGATCAAAAAACTGGGCTTCATCAATGCCCACAACATCCACTTCTTGGGCCATCAAGAGGATGGTTTGGGAATGCTCTACAGGGGTAGACAAGATGGCGTTGGCATCGTGGCTGACCACGTTGTTTTCGTCGTATCGCTTGTCCAGCGCGGGTTTAAAGATTTCTACGCGTTGATTGGCAATACGGGCCCGCTTGAGTCGGCGGATCAATTCTTCGGTCTTGCCACTGAACATGCTGCCGCAGACCACTTCGATCCAACCCCTTCTTTCGCCACTTAAATTGGGTTCTATGAACATCCAAATAATAATTAAATAAAATAGTCGTTTGTATCTCAATAGGTTACCCCATCACCTCAAAAGTATTGTATCCCATGGAAAGAGTCGGCACTTTGATCCAGAAATTGACGGAACAGTACCGTTCGCAAGCT
>RDYY01000111.1 GCA_004293505.1 Sphingobacteriia bacterium
AATGCAGCCGCCCCACCAGACCAATTGAGTTTGATTCCTTTGACCTACAACGCTGCGTATTCGGGCAGTTCGCCCTTGGGCGATTTGGTCAAAATTGATGCGCAAACGGGCATCATTTCGGGCATTGGTCCCAACCCAGGTACTTATGTGGTCAGTGTGTGCATCACCGAATGGCGCAACAGAAAACCCATCAACGAACACCGAAAAGATTTTATCCTAGAAGTACAATCTTGTGATTATTTGGATGCTGATTTGCCCGACCAAATCATTGAGTGCAAAACCTTGGCGGTCAAATTTGAAAACCAATCCAGTTCTTCTTCTATCCTGCGCTACGAATGGTCTTTTGGCGATTCTTTGGTCAACAAATTTCCCCAAGCAGGAACCGTGGTGCACAATTATCCTGCGGCCGGTGTGTACACCGCACGCCTCACCGTTTTTGGTCCCAAGGGATGCGTGGGAACAGATTCCACGCGCGTTTCCGTCTTCCCAGGATTTCAAGCTGGCTTTACCACCAATGGCACCTGCATCCAAAACCCTTATTTGTTTCGCGACACTACCCGGTCTGTACATGGAACCGTGAATGCTTGGAAATGGGATTTTGGGGAAGACAGTTCTTTGAGCGATACTTCTTTGTTGAAGCTGCCCAGCTACAGCTATTTAAGCGCAGCCACCAAATTGGTGCAGTTGGTGGTATCTGACAGCCGGGGTTGTCGCGACACGGTGCGCAAAAATTTAGTGGTCAGCAATACCCCCACGGTTCCCCTTCCCTTTAAAGACACACTCATTTGCAGCATCGACACCTTGCCCATCCACATCACCAACACGGGACAGTTTCAATGGCAACCAGCGTACAATATTTTGGGGGCTACAACCGCCTCACCCAAGGTCTTTCCCCAAAAAGACACTTGGTACAGTGTGGTCATGGACGACAAGGGTTGTAAAGGAAGTGATTCCCTCTTGGTCAGGGTCTTGCCCTTTGTGTCGGTAGATGCCGGCAAAGACACGGTCATTTGTGCAGGCGATCCTTTGCGGTTGAATCCCACCAGTGTGGGTTTGCAATTTCAATGGACCTCCTCTGCCGGAGAAACCATTGCCCCGGAAAAAAATCCTGTGGTGCGGCCCAACCAAGCTGCTTGGTATACCGTCATTGCCAATTTGGGAAAATGCCAAGACAAAGACAGCTTATGGGTCAATACCCTTCCTTACCCGCAAGCTTATGCCGGCAGGGATACCATGGTGTGTTCCGCCACGCGCATCAATTTGGAAGCCAGTTTGCGGGGAACGCGCTTTGCGTGGTCTCCCACCAATGCCATGTTGAATGCCAACAGCTTGCGGCCCGTGGTGGCCCCCAGCAAAACCACCACTTATGTTTTATCAGTGCAAGACAGTTTGGGTTGTCCCAAAACCGTGCGGGATTCTGTCACCATTGTGGTGGTGCCGCCTTTGTTGGTTTCTGCTGGACCGGACAGTTTCGTGGTCAAAAACCAGCCCGTTCAACTGAATGCCAGTGGGGCCGAAACCTATTTGTGGAGCCCCGCCAAAGGATTGAATGACCCTACCCTGCCCAATCCCATCGCCACCCCCGATGGCACCCAAGACTCCATCCGCTACCGTGTGGTGGGCAGCACGGGCATTTGCAGCGCCAGTGACGAAATGGTTTTGTATGTGTTCCAAGGAGGCGCTACCATTTTGATCCCCTCTGCTTTTAGCCCCAATGGAGATGGGTTGAACGATGTGTTGCGGCCCATTGCACTGGGCTTGTCCAGTTTGGATTATTTCAGGGTCTATAACCGGTGGGGAAACCTGGTATTTGAGACCAAACAAATCGGGCAAGGATGGAATGGTTGGTTCAAAGGGGAAAAACAAGGTCCGGGCACCTATGTGGTGGAAGCCCAAGGCATCGATATGGAAGGAAAAAGGCTCTATACCAAGGGGACAGCTGTCTTGGTCCGCTAAGCCCCAACTTTAATCTTATCTGAACAGTTGGCAAACGATATTTGCACCATGCAGTTTTGGATTCACCGGCTTTTGTTGTGTTTGATGTGTTGTGGTTGGGCTTTCTCGGCCAATGCTGCACACCTGAAAGGGGGTTGGATCCAATACGAGTATTTGGGCCCAGGGGCAGCCGCCAATACCGGCAAATACCGCATCACGGTCAGGCAATATTTGAATTGCAATTCCAACAG
>RDYY01000112.1 GCA_004293505.1 Sphingobacteriia bacterium
GCAGGCATTTTCAAACCGAAATTGATGGTTTGGTTATTGGCTTTGTATCCAATGGCGCTGGCGTTTAATTTAAAATTGCCCATGATGCTGAGGCCCTCAAAATTAAAATCACCGTTGGCCTTGGTAATGGTAGTACCCAAAATAACTTCTTTCATTTTTTTGGTGGCCGTGTCAAATTTGTTGCCCTTCAATTGAACGGTTACGCCATCAATGCCCTTGTTGGTTTTGGCATCAACAAATTTTCCATAAAATCGGCCAATGTTCATGTTTTGGCCACCAGCTCCGCCTGGTCGGCCTGCACCAGGAAATTGTGCCGAAGCAAAAAAAGGTGCTAAAAAGAGTGTAAAAAGCAAAAAATTCCTCATGGTCGTGGTGTTGTTCTGGTGCAAAGGTTTTTAAAAGATGCGGGTGAATGGTGTTTGGATTACACCAGCGGTAATATGACAATCCTAAATGGATAAAGTTATTGGCGTTGACCGATTGAGAGGCCCTTTTTGTCGGTGATCAGGCCAAAAGATCAGGCCAAAAGCGTAAGTAAAACCTGGAAAAGGCCAATGATAAAGCCTAAAATCCCTCCCAAAACTTCAATGAAGCGGAATTCTTTTGACATGATGTCTTGTAAAATCTGTTCCAGTTTGTCACTGGAGAAAGCAGAAACTTTCTGGGTCACCATTTTTTCTAGGTCAAGTTCGGTTTTAAGGCCAGCCATGTATTGAGACAACAATTGTGGGAAAAGCATTTCCAGCTCTCCCATAAAGACTTTTTTCAACTGGTCAGTGGTCTTGTCACCAATGAACATGCTGATGACGGGCATGGTTTCGGCCAATTTTACTTTTAAAAATTGGTCGATGTGGTTGTCTACAACGGGTAGAATGCGTTGTAAATGATTGGGGGCAAGTATTCTGGCTTCTATTTCTTCAAAGGAAATCAATTCACGGGTGACCATTTGGCCCAATTTGGCGGCAAACACTTGCTGTCGTTTGGGAAAGATCCCTTGGATGGTAAGTCCCAAGATTTTCTTGGGTTCTCGGGGGTGAAACAGCATTTTGATGGCCACCCAATTGGTAAACCAACCAATAAAAGCAGAAATAAAGGGTATGAGGTAGATCAGATTCATGGGACAAAGGAAAAAACCTATAAGATTTTATTCTTATAGGTTTTTATTGGGGGAGAACGATGGGTTTCGAACCCACGACCTACAGTGCCACAAACTGTCGCTCTAACCTACTGAGCTACGCCCTCCGTTTTATGGGTGGCAAATATAGAGAATTTTCTCTGATTTAATGTGGCGCAAAGCTTTGTTAATTGGATAAAGGGTAAAACAGTTTGCTTCATTTTCCGTTATTTTTGGATTTATCATGCAACAATTTTGGCGCTATATGAAGCAACACAAAGGATTGGTCTTGGCCCTGGTGGTACTGTTTGGAGTGAGTTTTTTTGCCTTTCGGAATGTGCTTCCGCTGCCCTCCAATGGGGTGACCAGCTTGCAACAAAGGTTATTGGCTGCGGTAGGAAGCTTGTTGGAACAACAACATTACAGTCCCAAGAAAATCAACGACGATTTCAGTAAAACGGTTTTCAAGTCTTATTTGGACCAAATGGACGGGGACAAGTCCTTGTTTCTACAATCCGATATCCAACAACTCAAAAAATACGAAACCCTGATTGATGACGAATTGCATGGTGCACCCCTGCAATTTCAACCTGCTGTCAGTGCCATCTATGAAAAGCGCATTGCAGAAGCGGCTGTTTTGTATAAAAAAATCTTGTCCCAGCCTTTTGATTTCAACACGAATGAATCGGTTGTTTTGGATGGCGACAAACTAAAATTTCCCACAACAGCAGCCGAGCGGCAAGACAGGTGGCGCAAGAAATTAAAATACTATACACTAGAACGCTACCATGATCTGTTAGAAGAACAAGAAAAAAATGCTGGAAAGCCCGATTTCAAAGCCAAGAGCAAAGACAGCCTGGAAGCCGAAGCCCGGTCCAAAGTTTTGAAAATGATGGACCGCATGTTCAATCGGTTCAAAACAGCATATACGCCCGAGCAACAATTCAATGCTTTTGTCAACACGGTCACCAATACCATGGACCCCCACACGGATTATTTTCCACCCTTGGAAAAAAGGGCATTTGATGAGCGCATGAGCAACCAATTTTATGGCATTGGTGCCCAATTGCAACAGGACGACAACGGCATCAAAATTGCCAGTTTGGTCACGGGTGGACCCGCTTGGAAAACGGGCCAGTTTACGGTGGGAGATTTGATTGTGAAAGTAGGGCAAGGGATAGAAGAACAAGTGGACATCAGTGGCTATGCAGTAGAAGACGCCGTCAAACTCATTCGGGGCAACAAAGGTTCTGAAGTGCGACTCACCTTGAAAAAGCAAGATGGTACCTACAAAACCATTCAAATAGTAAGAGAAAAAATTGAACAAGACGAGGGCTTGGCCCGCAGCGCCATTGTGCAGCAAGGGGAAGACAAAATTGGCTACATCTCTCTGCCTGATTTTTATGCCAACTTTGAGGATGAAAATGGTTTCCGTTGTTCCCGCGATGTGGCCAATGAAATCATCAAGCTCAAAAAAGAAAATGTAAAAGGGATT
>RDYY01000140.1 GCA_004293505.1 Sphingobacteriia bacterium
TGAATCCTGCTTTGCTGGCAGAAGCGGAACAATTGGCCAGAGCAGGTGAAATCAACAATACCCGTGACATGGAAGAAAGCCATTACCGCAGTTTTGGCAGAGAACCTTTTGGACAAGCCATTGGGCCTTTTGAAAAACGCGGAGAACCCACGGGCTTGGTCATTTACAAAGGATTCATAGTGGCCGCTTGGGGAGAACCCTTGAAACCCGACATGACCCACAGTGTCACCAAAAGTTTTTTGTCCACTACCGTGGGATTGGCCCTGCAAGCGGGTTTGATCAGATCGGTAAAAGACAAGGTTGCGCCCTATGTGCCGCCCATTGAAACTTGGACAACTGAAACCCATCGGCCAGCAGAAGCTTATGGCAGCACAGAATTGCTGCACCCATTTGCCAGTGTGCACAACCAAGGCATCAGCTGGGAGCATTTGTTGCAACAATCCAGCGATTGGGAAGGCACCCTCTGGGGCAAGCCCGATTGGGCCGATCGACCCGATGCGGATCCCAAACCCGATGCGGATCCCAAAAAATGGTTGAACCGACCGCGCCAGGCCCCAGGGACGGTTTTTGAATACAATGATGTGCGCGTCAACCTCTTGGCCTTGGCCACCACTTCGGTTTGGCGCAAGCCCTTGCCCGAAGTATTGAAAGAAAAAATCATGGACCCCATTGGGGCATCTTCTACCTGGCGTTGGACGGGTTACCGCAATGCTTGGATCGTTTTGGATGGCAAGCCAGTGCAATCAGTGAGTGGCGGTGGACATTGGGGTGGTGGCATGATCATTTCTGCCGAAGACATGGGCCGCTTTGGCTTGCTTTGTTTGCGCCAAGGCAAATGGGGGCAACAACAATTGATGGACCCTGCTTGGTTGGCTGCAGCCGAAACCCCCAGCCCGGCCAAAAACGATTATGGTTACATGAATTATTTTTTGAACACCAACAAAGCCCTGCTGCCATCGGCCCCCGAAAAAGCCTATTACCATTTGGGCAATGGCAACAACATTGTTTATGTAGACCGAGAACATGATTTGGTGGTGGTGTTGCGGTGGATCGAGGGCAAAAGCATGGACCCAGTGATCGGAAAAATCATTGCTTCCCTTCCCAAACCCTAAAATCCTTAGCTTTGCGCCCCTGCGGATGTGGCGAAATTGGCAGACGCACCAGACTTAGGATCTGACGCCGCGAGGCATGTAGGTTCGACCCCTATCATCCGCACAGACCGCCTTCGGGCGGTTTTTTCGTGCCAATACCCTACCTTTGCCCCCCGAAAATGACCTTTTAAACCCGCAGTATGGCTACAATTACCAGAGAAAACATGGGCTTGCTCAACGACAAGCTGACCGTCACCCTCCAAAAAGACGATTATTTTGGTGGATTTGAGAAAAGCCTGAAACAATATGCCAAAACAGCCAATATTCCTGGCTTCCGCAAGGGCATGGTGCCTGCTGGATTGGTGAAAAAAATGTACGGCCAATCGGTGTTTACCGACCAGGTTTTGCGCACAGTAGAAACCGAGTTGAACAAATACATGGACCAAGAGAAACTGGACATTTTTGCCCAACCCTTGCCCCTGGACAACGACGCCCGTGCCCTGGACATGAACAACCCAGCAGATTATGTTTTTGCTTTTGAAATTGGCCTGAAACCCGCTGTATCAGTAGACCCCAAGCAATTGGCTGTGACCCGTTTTGTGGTGACCGTAACCGATGAAATGGTAGAAGAAGAAGTGGGTCGTTTGCAAACCCGGTTTGGCAACATGACCGAACCCGAAGCCGTTTCTTCGGAAGACAATGTCTTGAATGTTAGCTTTAGTGAAACCGATGCCCAGGGCAACCCAATTGAAGGCGGTGTGCAAAAAGACAATTCTGTCTTGGTAAAATATTTTGCACCAGCGTTTCGACCCAACCTGATGGGCAAAAAGAAAGACGATGTGGTCAACCTCCAAATCAATTTGGCTTTTGAAGACAAAGAAGCTGAAACCATTTTGGCCGATTTGGGCCTGACCAAGGAAGACAGCAACCGCTGGTTCAACCTGCTGATCACCAAAGTGGGATTGGTAGAAAAAGCCCCCTTGGAAGCACCGTTTTTTGCAGCTGCTTATCCCAACCAACCCGAGATCGTGACGGCCGAAGATTTTCGCGCCCAAGTGAGAAAAGAAATTGAAAATTACTACGCCCAATCTGCCCGCAACCAGGTGCAAGACCAGATCTACCACCAATTGTTGGACAACATCAACTTGGATTTTCCTGCCAATTTCTTGAAGCGTTGGCTACAGACCGGTGGGGAGAAACCCAAAACAGCCGAAGAAGCAGAAGCCGAATACCCCAGCTTTGCCAACCAGTTAAAGTGGACCTTGATTTCTTCTCAGCTGACCCAAGACAACCAAATCCAAGTATTGCCCGATGACATCCGTGAATTTGCCAAAATGCAATTGTTCAGCTACATGGGCGGCCAATTGGGCGCTTTGGGTGACAACCAACAATGGGTAGATGATTATGCCAATCGCATGATGCAAGACAAGAAATTTGTAGAAGACAGCTACCACCGCATCAATGCCGAGAAATTGTTTGCGGTTTTGGAAAGCCAAGTAAGTGCCAAAGAAGAAGCCATCAGTGCCGAGGACTTTGCCGCCAAACTGGCTGCTCACCAACACCACCATTGATCAAAATTCTGATTTACCCAGCCCCGGAATCCCGGGGCTTTTTTGTTTCTGCCCTTTTGTCGGGTTTTCATTTTTGCATGGATTTTGACAAGCCTTAGCAGGGCAAATCCCTTATCTTCAAACCGAAAATTGTAGACATGAATATTGGAAAAGAATTTGAACGCTTTGCCGTCAAGGACCAAGGCATCAGCTCGGCCGTTTTACACAATTACCGCCAATTTGGACAGGTCACCAACCTGACCCCCTATATCATTGAAGAAAGACCTTTGAACGTGGCCAGCATGGACGTGTTCAGCCGTTTGATGATGGACCGCATCATTTTCTTGGGTGAGGGCATCAACGATTATGTGGCCAATATTGTCACGGCCCAATTGCTGTTCTTGGAGAGCACCGACCGCAGCCGCGACATCCAGATGTACATCAACTCACCGGGTGGTTCTGTGTATGCAGGACTGGGCATTTACGATACCATGCAATTCATTGGACCCGATGTGGCCACCATTTGTACAGGTATCGCGGCCAGCATGGGACAGATCTTGCTTTGCGCCGGCGTCAAAGGCAAGCGCACCGCACTGAAACATTCCCGCATCATGATGCACCAACCTTCTGGTGGCATTGGTGGACAAGCCACTGACATTGAGATCACAGCCCGTGAAATCAAAAAACTAAAAGAAGAACTCTACGCCATCTCGGCCCAACACACCGGAAAAAGTCCGGAGCAAATTGCCAAGGACAGCGACCGTGATTTTTGGATGACGGCCCAAGAAGCCAAAGAATATGGCTTTGTAGACGAAGTTTTACTCACCAACCCCCGCAAAGAAAAAAAATAAAGATGATGACCCATAGTCCTTTCCGCCCCTTTGTTGGGGAAGACGAAGAAGAAGAAAGCCCAAAAGAAGAAAAAGCAACCGCCCCTGATTTCCTGAACCGAAAAATGGAGAAACTCTTTTTTGAGAAAAGAGCCATCTATTTGTGGGGAGTGGTGGACGATAAATCGGCCCGGGAAGTAGTGAGCAAATTGCTCTTGCTGGAAGCCGATCAACCCGGAAAACCCATTCAATTTTTCATCAACAGTCCTGGTGGTGTGGTCACTTCTGGCATGGTGATGTACGACACCATGAAAATGATTTCCTCTCCTGTCAGTACCATTTGCATGGGCTTGGCCGCCAGCATGGGATCCATTTTATTGAGTGCCGGGGTCAAGGGCCAACGTTTTATTTTTCCGCATGGCGAAGTCATGATCCACCAACCCAGTTTGGGCGGCTACTACCAAGCCACCAGTGCCGACATTGAAATCCAGGCCAGCCAAATCCGCAAGACCAAAGAATTGGGTGCCAAGATCTTGGCCGATAATTGCGGCAAAAGCGTAGAACAAATCATGACTGATTTTGACCGCGATTACTGGATGAATGCCGAAGAAGCCATTGGATACGGCATTGTGGATGGTATTTACCGCCACCAATAAGCATTTTACCGCCTTTTAACCCTTTCTACAGCCTTTCCTGCCGGAAAGGCTGTAATTTTGTTCTCCCTTATGGCCAAACAAACACACTTACATTGTTCGTTTTGCGGCAGGAGCCGCGATGAAGTCAAGATCCTGATTGCCGGTCAGGAAGGGCATATTTGTGAAAACTGTGTAGAGCACGCCCAGGAAATCATCCACCAAGAGTTGGATGCCAAAACTGGCGCAGAAGCAGGTCCCCAAAAACTGGTTGTGCGCAAACCCGCAGAGATCAAGAAGTTCTTGGACGAATATGTGATTGGCCAAGACGATGCCAAAAAAGTATTGAGTGTGGCCGTGTACAACCACTACAAACGCATCAACCACAAGCAACAAGCCGACGAAGTAGAAATTGAGAAGAGCAATATTGTGATGGTGGGTGAAACCGGCACGGGCAAAACCCTGTTGGCCAAATCCATTGCCCGCATGCTGAATGTACCATTTGCCATTGTGGATGCAACTGTGTTTACAGAAGCGGGATATGTGGGTGAAGACGTAGAGAGCATGTTGACCCGTCTGTTGCAAAATTGCAATTACGATGTAGAAGCTGCCGAGCGCGGCATTGTTTATGTAGACGAGATTGACAAGATTGCCCGCAAAGGCGACAATCCTTCCATTACCCGCGACGTGAGTGGCGAAGGGGTACAACAGGGATTGTTGAAAATGTTGGAAGGCACAGAGGTCTTGGTTCCTCCGCAAGGTGGCCGCAAACACCCCGAACAAAAAATGATCAAAGTGGATACCCGCAACATCCTTTTCATTTGTGGTGGGGCTTTTGATGGGGTAGACAAAATCATTGCCCGCCGGGTAAACACCAATGCCATTGGGTTCAGCGTGAACAAGGACGAACAAGAAATGCAACGCAAAAACCTCTTGCAATTCATCAATGCCCAAGACTTGAAAAGTTTTGGCCTGATTCCCGAATTATTGGGTCGTTTGCCAGTTGTGACCCACTTGAATCCCTTGGATGCCGAAACCCTTAAAAGTATTTTGTCCCAGCCCAAAAATGCTTTGCTGAAGCAGTACACCAAACTATTTGAGTTGGAAGGCATTGCGTTGGTGGTAGACGAAGAAGTGCGCGATTTCATGGTCAGCAAGGCCTTGGAATACAAGCTGGGCGCCCGTGGTTTGCGCAGCAT
Organism: Sphingobacteriia bacterium; assembly: GCA_004293505.1. GTDB lineage: Bacteria > Bacteroidota > Bacteroidia > Chitinophagales > Chitinophagaceae > Sediminibacterium. The sequence goes on from RDYY01000140.1 coordinate 5,303, forward strand.
CTGCGAGAGCATCCTGACCGATGCCATGTTTGAATTGCCTGGCTCTACCACCCGTGAGCTTCACATCACGATGGAATATGCCAGCAACATGTTTTCAAAAAGTAAACTCAGTGCCCTGAAAGTGGCTTAAACCTTACCCATGAACGAATTACTCCAAAGACTGGTCAAAGACGCTCAATTGAGCCCCGAACAAGCCCAACAAGCTGTGTTAACCATTGCCGCATTTGTAAAAGAAAAATTTCCCATGTTGGGTGGTGCGGTGGACCAAATTTTTGCAGCCGGCAGTCCTGCTGACGAAGACCAAGCTTAAGACTTATCCTTGCTGGGCTTGGCATTTTGTGCCCGCTCATTGTCCAACCCATTGGATGAACCTGGCGTCCGCTTATTCCAAGGGCAAGCTGATGGAGAAGATACTGCCCTTGCCCGCTTGGCTATCGATCATCAATTTGCCTTTGTGGCGATGGATCAAATCTTGACAGAGCATCAATCCAAAACCTGATCCTTTTTCTCTTTCTGTTCCCACCGTGGTAAAGTATTGGCGGGCCAAGACCTTTTCAATGGTTTCAGGCCCCATGCCAATGCCAGTGTCTTGCACAGTAATCAAACTGTCGTGGCTTCTGTTAACGGCTGCCAAAGTAATGGTGCCGCCCGATGGCGTGAATTTTACCGCATTGGATACCAAATTGCGCAAAATGATGCGCAACATGTCTTGGTCGGCCCAGACCAACATGTGGGGATCAACGGTATTGTGCAATTGAATGTTTTTTTGTTTGACCAAAGAGGCCAATTCCACAAACATGCTTTCCAATAATGCGTGCAAAGAGAACCGGGTATATTCCATGTTCTTCCCATTCATTTGTCCCCGCAACCAGAACAGCAAATTGTCCAACAAAGAAGTAGTGCCCATGTACTGGGTTTCCAATTGACGCAACAATTGCTTGGCCGTATCCGCTGGCACCATGTCTTGGTTGACCAAATTGAGGATGCCCTTGGTATTGACCATGGGGTTGCGCAGGTCATGAGAAATAATCGAAAGCAGTTTACTCTTGGTGGCATTGTCTATTTCCAGTTCTGCAACTTGCTTTTCAATCAGGATGTTCTTGGCCCGCAATTCTCGGCCCAAGTGTTTTTGCTTTTGGTAGTTGATGAAAACCATGACCACCAAAACTGCTAAAATGATCAAAATAAAGGTTCCTACGGTGATGATGAAAAGCTGCTCATTGGAGACCCGCAAAGCCCGGTTAAAAATGGTTTCTTTGGCGGCAGCTTGTCTTTGTTGTTGTCGAAAAATTTCTAGGAAAGCGGTACTGTATTCGGCTTCTTTTTCACGGCGCAAATGGGCATTGCGCAAAGCAGTGTCTTGCCAAGCAATGGTCAAGGCTGGATTTTTTTCCATTCGACTGCATTGGATCAAGACGGCAGTGGCTTTCTCCATCCACTCAAAAGCAGGGATGCTGCGGGCCAGGCCATACGCTTGTTCTGCCAATTGACAAGCCCGCTTACCCAATTGTTGTTCCAAAGCCATTTCTGCTTCCTGCACCCGAATGGCTGCCATGCCATACAAATCATTGGATAAGCTATCCAGGCGATATGCCTCAGCAAAAGCCCGGCTTGCGGCGGAAAAATCCTTCTTCCTTTGGTACAAAACACCCAATTGATAGAGCGCTTTTTTCAAGCCATAAGCATAATGCTTTTGCTCACTTGCTGCCTTGGCCTTTTGCAAATAATGGGTTGCACTGTCTAATTTGCTCCAGTCCAAAAAGAATCCGCCCAAACTGTTGAAGACATTGATTAATTCTTCGTTTTGTTGGTGGTCAGCAAAATAGGTTTTGGCACTTTGGTACAAAACCAAAGCCGTATCGCGTTGGTTGTCTTGGGTCAACAAAGAAGCTATTTGAACTTGGGTCTTGTTCCATTCCAAACTGTCTGACCCCTTGCGCAAGAGTTGGCTGGCCAAATAATAATCCGACAAAGCTGCTTTGATGAACCCTTGTTGGCGGTACAAACCTGCCCGCAATTGGTAGGTACGGGCCTGTGTCAAAACAGGAACGCTGTCGTTGAATTTGTTCTGGGCTGCTTGCAAATAAGCCAGTGCGGCAACTTGGTTGGTTTTGCGCAGGCGAAAAGCGGCATTGTTCAATGAATCCACACTGGGAGGTGACTGTGCCAACAGCGAAGCCAAGGGCAAGACAATCCACCCCAAAAAAACAAGGATGGAAAGACGGACAAAGGATTTGGTCAAAACAAACATGCGCTCGACAAAATAAGTTTTTTTACCCAAAGCTTGGTCACCTCATTGCAATCATTGGGCGTTCAACACTTCTCGGGCAATCACCATTTTTTGGATTTCAGAAGTTCCCTCCCCAATGGTACAGAGCTTGGCGTCCCGGTAAAATTTCTCTACAGGAAAATCCTTGGTATACCCATAGCCCCCAAAAATTTGGATGGCTTCTGTTGCTGTTTTTACGGACACTTCACTGGCATAATACTTGGCCATGGCACCTGTTTTGGTGACCGATTCGCCGCGGTTTTTGAGGTCACAAGCTTGGGCAATCAGCAAATCTGTCGCGGCAATTTCGGTGGCCATATCGGCCAACTTAAAACTGATGCCTTGAAAAGAAGAAATGGGTTGGTCAAACTGGTGTCTTTCTTGGGAATAAGCCAAAGCCGCTTCATATGCCCCTTTGGCGATGCCAGCCGAAAGGGCGGCAATGGAGATGCGGCCACCATCCAAAATCTTCATGGCTTGGCGGAACCCATCTCCCACCGCACCCAAACGGTTGCTGTCTGGGATGCGGCATTGGTCAAAAATCATTTCGGCCGTTTCACTGGCCCGCATGCCCAATTTGTTTTCTTTTTTGCCCCCACTGAACCCTGGCGTACCCCGCGGTACCAAAAAAGCGGTTGAGTTGCCACTGGTACGGGGTGCGCCCGTCCGACAAATGACAACGGCCAATTCGCCCGACAATCCATGCGTGATCCAACTCTTGGTGCCATTGATCACCCAATGGTCTCCATCGGCCACAGCCGTGGTTTTCATGTTGCCTGCGTCGCTTCCCGTATTGGGTTCAGTCAATCCCCAAGCACCAATCCATTCACCCGTGGCCAAAGCTGGTAACCATTTACTCTTTTGTTCTTCTGTGCCAAATTGCAACAAGTGATTGGTACACAAAGAATTGTGGGCAGCCAAACTGAGGCCAATGGAACCACATACTTTGGCGATTTCTTGGATAACGGCATTGTATTCAAAATAACCCAGACCGGCGCCACCATAGGCTTCAGGCACCAAAAGGCCCATGAAGCCTTGGGCCCCCATTTTTACAAAAAGTTCACGCGGAAAGTGTTGGGCTTCGTCCCATTCCATCACGTGGGGAAGGATTTCTTTTTGGGCAAAATCACGGGCCGATTGGGCTACTTGTAGGGTCAAATCTGTGGGCAAAAAATGCATGGCGCTGGTTTAAAACAAACTATCGTTAGTTAGTTTACAAACATAGGGGATAAATCCGGATTTGCCATTTCGCGTTGAAGGCCCGGTGGCAATCTGAAGATTATAGCCTTAACCGCTTGGACAATACAGTCAACAGGGAATCTTGTATGAAGGGGATTTTTTTCAAATCTTCCAGGGACAAATAAGGGCCATTTTGGCGCCTAAACCCCACAATGGCCCTAGCAACGTGGGTGGAAATGCCCACCTTTTCCAAATCACTTACTTGGGCATGGTTGATGCTGGGGGGCGGATGGCTGGAGGGGATGGACGCCGTTGAGAAAGGCTTTTGGGCCGATGGGGAGGCCGGCACACTGTCCAAGAACAAACGCGGGGCCAGGGCCTGGAAAACAGAATCTGTCAAACCATAGGTTTGGGCAATTTGGGAAACCGACTTGAACCCGCCCAAATGTTCGCGAAAACGCAGGATGCGGCGTGCCAAAACAGGTCCGATGCCCGGCAAAGCTTCCCAATCGGCCTGGTTAGCGCTATTGATCCCCAGCAGGGAAACAGCCTTTTTGAAATAGGATTTATTGCCCAACAAGTGATCAGTAGCCGTTTGTTTCCCGGTGGCAGCATAATGGCTTGAACCCTGATGGGAAAATGGCTTTCCAAAAGCATTTTCATTGTTTAACCTGTAAGTACCCAACTGACCCTTGGTTTGTGCTGGCAACCTGATCCAAGACAGCACAGACTGACCCCATGCTGGGTCCATGTCCCAGATCCGCAACAAGTCTTTGGGCTGGCGAAACCTGCCCCCTTTTTGCCGGTAGTGCAGCAAATGCCGCAAGGGCAAGGGTGCCAAACCCAATCTTACCCAACCCATAGAATCCAAGGTATTGGGGTCAAAATAAAAGCGCTGAGCTGACAAAGCAGGTGGGTCGCCCATTGCGCCTACACCGGACCCTTCCGGTCTGGAAAAGGATCCTGGGTACATGCCTGCGTTTTGGCCCGACATTTGAGCAGAACCAGCAGGTTCAGGCTGACCCATTGATCCTGCACCCTTTGTTGCCAGGGATCTGGGGCTTTGATCGGGCCAAAACCAAAGGGCCAATACCAGTACCAAGAAAAACAAGATCCCCCGCCACTCTTTGGGAGAGAAGACCAAAAAACGAGACAATGAATATTTCATCCGACCATTTTTGTCGGGGCAAAACGCTTAGTGCTGGCCTGGCAAATGCAAGACCAATTGATCATGGGCCAAGGAAAAGCCTTGGGGCAGACCTGGGTTGATGGCCGCATGCAAACCCATCTGGTGACTGACATGGGTAAAATACACTTGGGGAACCTCTAATTCTTGCCCCAATGCCACCGCCTCCGCCAATGTAAAATGCGACAAATGGGCTTCTTGCCGCAAGGCATTCAAGACCAATACTTTTGAACCTTTGATTTTTTCTTTTTCTGCTGGCGCTATGTAATTGGCATCGGTGATATAAGTAAAATCCCCAAACCGAAAGCCCCAGACCGGCAAGCGGTGGTGCAGGACGGCAATGGGTTGTACAGGAATATCGCCTACTTGAAAAGCCGCTGCACCCAATGATTGGATGGCCAATTTGGGTACACCGGGATAAGTTTTTTCCCCAAACGCATAATAGAAATCGCGTCGAATGGCTGCTGCCGTGTCATCGTCGGCAAAAAGGGGCATGGCATTGCCCGAAAAAAAATTAAAAGCCCGCACGTCATCCAGTCCAGCAGTGTGGTCCTTGTGCGAATGGGTATACAAAACTGCGTCCAATTGACGGGTTTTGCTGCGCAACATTTGGTAGCGAAAATCGGGGGTGGTATCCACCACCAAATGTGTTGTAGCCGATGACACCAAAATACTGGTGCGCAAGCGTTTATCGGCTGGATCCAAGCTTTGGCAAACGGCACAATCACAACCAATCATGGGAATACCCGTACTGGTACCGGTGCCTAAAAACTGAATGGTCAATGCAGGAAACACAAAGCTAAATTAGCGCAAAACAAAAGCAGTACCAGCGTATTCTCCGCTAAGGAGTGGAAGAAGAAACGGATTTGCGCACCACTTCTTCAAAAAGTTTTTGGGACTCCAAGGTCAGCTTGTCAAACTGGATATCCAATTGTGGAATGATTTCCATCAACGTATTGATGCGGCCTTCGGTGGGCAAGAATTTGTTGAGGACCACTACCCGCTTGGATTCCTTTGAAACGTCCCCCGCTCATACCGCACCACATAGGCAGATTGGGTCAAGATGTCTTCCAGTTTGTCTAGATTGGCTGGTGTGTATTTCATGGTTCAAAATTACGGCTTTCCATCTTGATCAGGGGCAGGATCATTTCCTCCAAACTGATGCCCCCATGTTGAAAACTGTTCTTGAAATACTGGGCATAGTGGTTAAAATTGTTGGGATAGCACAAAAAATCGTCCTCCCGGGCAAAAATATAGGCAGAATTAATGCCCGGCACGGGTAGGCCAATGGCCGATGGGTCCCGAAAAGCCAATACATTCTCTTCTTCGTAATTCAAATTGCGCCCATGCTTGTAGCGCAGGTTG
>RDYY01000113.1 GCA_004293505.1 Sphingobacteriia bacterium
ATGTCCATGCCCAGCGGGCACACGGTCTTGGGCCCTCAGCACTGGGATGCCAATAGAAAGGTACTCAATGACCAATGGAAGTATTTGGTGGACGATGCGGCAACTGCAGGGCAAGAGTTGGTGATCAGCCCTTGGTTGGATGTTTCTTATCGCCAGTCGGCCGATGGTTTAAAAAAATACATGGCTGTTTTCAATGACGCAGGTAAAATTTGTGCAGCTGCAGGCATGCGATTTGGTTACCACAACCACAATTTTGAGTTTACCCAAAAACTGGGTGACCAAACGGTATACCAGATCATTTTAGACAACACCGATCCGGCCCTGGTGGTACAGCAATTGGACATTGGCAATCTATACGAAACAGGGGCCGATGCTTATGCTATTGTAAAAAACAATCCGGGTCGTTTTGTTTCGCTGCACGTCAAAGATGAACTGTTGAACGCGGCAGGCAAGTACGAAAGTACGGTACTGGGCCAGGGGGTGCAAAAAGCCAGAGAGATCACCCAGCTGGCCTTGAAACAAGGCGCACGTCACCTCATCATAGAACAGGAAGCTTACCAAGGAAAAGCCCCCTTGGTTTGTGCCAAAGAAAACTTGGCCCAAATGGCTAAGTGGAAATTCAAGAACGAAATCCTTTAACTGAATCATATGCGTAAAATGCTTTGCTGGCTGACAGTTTTTTTGTCAGGGGCTTGTTCACTTTGTGCCCAGTCACCTGCTGACATCAAGCGCTGGGAAACCCGTGCTGCCCAGGTAGAAATCATTCGAGATACCCATGGTGTGCCCCATGTATATGGCAAAACGGATGCAGATGCAGTCTTTGGGTTTCTCTATGCCCAATGCGAAGACAATTTTGACCGCATCGAAAGAAACTATTTGGAAATGTTGGGCCGAAGAGCCGAGATGGAAGGACCCGGGGCACTCTACGATGATTTGTTGATGCGACTGATTGCCGATACCGCCGATGCCAAAAAAGATTTTGACCGCAGCCCCCAATGGTTGAAAGACCTTTTGGTAGCCCATGCAGACGGCATCAACTATTATTTGTACAAACACCCAGCGACCCAACCTGTTGTATTGAAAAAATTCGAGCCTTGGTTTCACCTCATGTATACCGATGGCTCTGTTTCGGCCACCAGTACAGGAGGTGCCACAACAGCTGATTTGAAGAAATTTTATGGCCCCCAATTACAAGCGCAAATCAAAGGACTTGGTTTATCTGGAGGCACAGATTTAGTGCGTTCTCAAGACCAAATGGGGGCCAAGACCCCAGACCAATGGATGGCTGCAGCGGAGGACGCAGAATGGCGAGGATCCAATGGCTTTGCGATCGGAAGGGCCAAATCGGCCAGTGGGAATCCACTCTTGTACATCAATCCCCACGTACCCTTTTATTTTAGGTGTGAGGGCCAAATGGTGAGCCAGCAAGGCTTGCAAGCCTATGGTGCAGCTACTTGGGGCCAATTTTTTATTTACCAAGGCTTCAATGAAAACTGTGGTTGGATGCATACCACCGGATACAGTGACGTGGCTGATCTTTATTTGGAAAAAGTGCGGCAAACGGCCAAAGGTTGGGTTTACGCATATGAAAAAGAGACCCGGGCTGTTCGCAGCAAAACCATTGACCTTCAATACACCGAAAAGGGAGAAATGAAATCGGTTCGTTTCACGGGTTATTATACCCACCATGGTCCTGTTGTGGGAGAAAAAGACGGCAAATGGATGGCATTGAAAGAATACAACCGCTCCCTGAAAGCCTTGGTGCAATCTTGGCAAACCACCAAAGCCAATGATTTAGCAGCTTATACCAAAGCCATGCAAGGCTTGTCCAATACCACCAACAATACGGTGTATGCAGACAAAGCCGGCAATATTGCTTATTGGCATGGCAATTTTGTTCCCAAACGGGATGCGCGATTTAATTGGGCTTTGCCGGTTGATGGCAGCACAGCTGCAACTGAGTGGAAAGGTGTGCATCCTTTGGAGCAGACGGTTCGCATCTTGAATCCTGCTTCTGGCTTTATTCAAAATTGCAATGCTACCCCATTTACGGCCAGCGGCAAAAGCAGCCCCAAGCGCAATTTTTATCCTGTTTACATGGCACCCGATGGACAAAATGCCAGGGGCTTGCGGGCGGCGCAATTGTTGGACCAACCCAATAAATT
>RDYY01000141.1 GCA_004293505.1 Sphingobacteriia bacterium
CCAAATCCTTCTTTGTCCATTTGGGCCACCATGTTGAGCACGCGGGTATGGCGTTCGGGTGAACCCTGGGGCAACAAAGCCAAGTGGCTCACTTTGGCACTCAAGAAAAGCATGGCCGAACTGTTTTTGCAAGCTGCTACACAAGCCCCACAACCAATGCACATGGCGGCTGCAAAACTGTCGTCAGCGTCTTTTTTGTTGATGGGTATGGCATTGCCATCTACGGCATTACCGGTGTTCACGCTCACGTAACCACCCGCTTGGATGATGCGGTCAAAAGCAGAACGGTTCACCATCAAGTCTTTGATGACAGGGAAGGCGTTGGCGCGCCAAGGTTCCACCACAATGGTGTCGCCATCTTGAAAAGCACGCATGTGCAATTGACAAGTGGTATTGGCTTGCCAAGGGCCGTGGGGCTTTCCATTGATGTACATGGAACAAGTGCCACAGATGCCTTCGCGGCAATCGTGGTCAAATGCAATGGGGTCTTCTCCATCGCGAATCAATTGTTCGTTCAGCACATCAAACATTTCCAAAAAACTCATTTCAGAAGAAATATTTTCTACCCGGTAGAGTTTGAATTCACCTTTTGATTTTGTGTTTTTTTGCCTCCAGACTTTGAGGTTCAGGTTCATGTGGTAGTGTTCCATGGCAGCTTATTTGTAATTTCTTTGACTTGGTTTGATCACTTCGTATTGCAAGGATTCTTTGGTCAGTTCCCATTGGTGTTCGCCTTTGAATTCCCAAGCCGAAACATACATGTATTGGGCATCATCGCGCAATGCTTCTCCCTCTGGGGTTTGGAATTCTTCGCGGAAATGGCCCCCACAACTTTCTTGGCGGTCCAGGGCATCTAAGCACATCAGTTCGCCTAATTCAATGAAGTCGGCCACGCGGTTGGCTTTGTCCAATTCGGGATTCATCTCGTTGATCTCCCCTGGGATGCGTACATCACTCCAAAACTCTTTTTTCAAGGCTTGCACTTCAGCAATGGCTTGTTTCAAACCTTCAGCACTGCGGGCCATACCGCATTTGTCCCAAATGATTTTGCCCAACCGCTTGTGGAAACTTTCAACGGTTTGTGTGCCCTTGATCTGCATGAGGTTTTCGATCCGCTGTTTTACTTCGTTTTCGGCAGCTTCAAAAGCAGGGTGAGAAATGTCGATGGGTTTGTTGTAAATCTCATCGGCCAAATTATTGCCCAAAGTATAGGGGATCACAAAATAACCATCGGCCAATCCTTGCATCAAGGCTGAAGCACCCAAGCGGTTGGCACCGTGGTCACTGAAATTGGCTTCTCCCAAAGCATACAAGCCAGGTACAGTTGTTTGCAATTCGTAATCTACCCACAATCCTCCCATGGTATAATGTACAGCAGGATAAATCCGCATGGGCACTTCATAAGGGTTCTCACCAGTTATTTTTTCGTACATGTCAAAGAGGTTGCCATATTTGGCTTTCACCACTTCTTTGCCCAAGCGAATGATTTCGTCTTGGGACACATTGCCCAAGCCTTGCTTGCCGGCTTCAATCTTACCGTACCGCACAATGGCATCGGCATAATCCAAGTAAACAGCTTGTTTGGAAGTACCTACACCATAACCTGCATCACAACGTTCTTTGGCAGCACGGGATGCCACGTCACGGGGCACCAGGTTACCAAAAGCGGGGTATCGGCGCTCCAAGTAATAGTCTCTTTCTTCTTCTGGAATATCGGTGGCTTTGCGGGTGTCGTTTTGTTGTTTGGGCACCCAAATGCGGCCATCGTTTCGCAAAGACTCAGACATCAAGGTGAGTTTGCTTTGGTGGTCACCACTCACGGGGATACAAGTGGGGTGAATCTGGGTAAAACAAGGATTGGCAAAAGCCGCGCCTTTGCGGTGGGCTTTCCAAGCGGCTGTCACGTTACAACCCATGGCATTGGTGGACAAATAGAACACATTGCCATACCCACCTGTGCACAAGAGCACGGCATGGCCAAAATGCCTTTCTAATTCGCCGGTTACCAAGTCACGCACAATGATGCCCTGGGCCTTACCGTCGATCATCACCACTTCCAGCATTTCGTGGCGGGCATACATTTGTACAGTTCCCAAAGCCACTTGTCTTTCTAATGCTTGGTAAGCACCAATCAACAGTTGTTGTCCGGTTTGTCCAGCAGCATAAAAAGTTCTTTGCACTTGTGTACCCCCAAAAGAACGGTTGCTCAACAAGCCGCCGTATTCGCGGGCAAAGGGTACGCCTTGGGCCACGCATTGGTCAATGATATTGGTACTCACTTCGGCCAAACGGTGCACGTTGGCTTCGCGGGCACGGTAGTCACCCCCCTTGATCGTATCATAAAACAAACGGAAAACAGAGTCTCCATCGTTTTGGTAATTTTTAGCAGCATTGATGCCCCCTTGCGCGGCAATGGAGTGGGCGCGGCGGGGAGAGTCTTGGAAACAAAAAGCTTTGACCTTGTATCCCAGCTCACCCAAGGCGGCTGCGGCAGATGCACCGGCCAAACCCGTGCCGACCACCAGTACTTCCAGCTTTCTTTTATTGGCCGGGTTGACCAATTTACAGTGACCCTTGTATTCAGACCATTTGGTCTCCAGTGGTCCAGAAGGAATCTTCGCATTCAGTTGCATACAAACTTGGTTTTGTGTGGGTTTATCCAATCCAGCCCATGAAAAAGCTCAAAGGCATGCTGATGAAAAGTAAAGCAATGATAATAGCATAGCCATAGCCCAAACTGATGAGCATGAGGTTATAGCGTTTGTTGTGCACCCCAAGGGTTTTGAAAGCACTTTGAAAACCGTGGGCCAAGTGATAGGCCAAAGAAATACAGCCCAACGCATAAACAACAACAATCCAGGCTTCGGTAAAAGTGGCTTTCATGAGGCCAAACATGTTGTGCATGGCTATCCCGTTGTAGTCTACGTCAACCAAACCTTTGCCGGTAAAACGGGCTGGGGTCCAAAAATGGTAAAGGTGCAAAACCAAAAAGAGCAAAATAAGGGTACCCAATAAGCCCATGCTGCGGGAATACCATTTGCTGCCATCGTTATAGGCCACAGCGTAGCCTACAGAACGCTTGGCTTTGTTTTCCAAGGTCAGGAGATAACCTTGGTAAATGTGCAAGATGATGCCGGCAAACAAGCCAATTTCCATGATGCGGATCAAAACAGTGGAACCCATGAAATGAGCTGCTTTGTTGAACATGGCCCCGTTGTCTCCGTTTTCTCCCAAATCGGCAAATACACAGGCATTGATGCCAGCGTGCACCACCAAGAAAAGAATCAGGAACACACCCGTGAGCCCCATTACCAATTTTTTGCCCACCGAGGAGGTAAACGCTTGTTTCCAGGTCATAAAGCAATCTGTTTTTGTACGCGGCAAAATTAGTCCATTTCTCTATACAATATTGGGTAAGGAAAGGTTGAGCCCAAATTGGTTTTTGGGGTACTTGTGGAAGCCGCTCCCGTCCTGCGTTTGCCTGCCTTAAACAGCCCTCTTTTTCCGTTCATACAAAATTAGTTCCCTCCATGCCCAAGGCCACTTATTTTTGGGTATGCTCAAGTTGCTCAGTATTTTATGGAACAGTTTCCGCATGGCCCTGCAGGAACTCAAAGTGAACAAACTCAGGACCTTTCTGTCTTTGTTCGGCATTACCATTGGTATCTTTTGCATCATTGGGGTATTGGCCACGGTAGACAGTTTAGAGAACAAAGTCCAAACCGATATCAAGGCCCTGGGCAGCAATACCATCTACATTGACAAATGGAACTATGCAGGCGGCAATGATTACCCCTGGTGGAAATATTTGAAGCGCCCCAACATGAAAGTGGAAGAGCTTCGTTTTGTGAAAGAGAAAAGCCAGTTGGCTTTGGCCGCTGCTTTTTTTGTGAGCAACAGTGTTAACCTGAGTCACGAAGACAATATCTTGAACAACGTTAACTTTTATGGCGTCACCAATGAGTTCAACCAGATCCAGACCATTGACATGGGCCAAGGCAGGTATTTGAACGAGGCCGATTTTCAACGCGGCTCCGCTGTGACCATTATTGGCACCAAAGTGGCCGAGGAATTGTTTGGCAAGGCCGAGATGGCTTTGGGCAAGGAGGTTTCATATTCAGGCAGAAGGCTCTACATTGTTGGGGTCATCAAAAAGCAAGGATCCAGTTTGATTGGCGGCTTCAATTACGACGAGTGTGCCATTGTTCCTTACCGCTATTTTGCCAGTATTTACAACCCAGACAACAACAATCCTTACATCATGGTCCAAGGCAAACCTGGTGTCGCTTCTACGGCTTTGGCCGATGAGTTGAATGGGGTGATGCGCCAGATCCGAAAGCTCAGTCCGCAGCAAGAAGACAATTTTACCTGTAACGATGTGGCAGAATTCAGTACCCAAGTCAATGGCTTTTTTGGACAAGTGAGCGCGGGCGGATGGGCCATTGCTGGTTTAAGTTTGATTGTGGGCGCTTTTGGCGTGGCCAATATCATGTTTGTGACGGTCCGGGAGAGAACCAGTCAAATTGGTTTGAAAAAAGCCATTGGGGCCAAACGCCGCACCATCATGACTGAGTTTTTGTTGGAGAGTGCTTTTCTCTGCATCATTGGTGGATTTGTGGGCTTGGCATTGGTTTGGTTATTGGCCGTTGGCCTGAGTGCTGCCCTGCCTTTCCCCATCATCATCGCCCCCAATATTGTGATGTTGGCCTTGAGCATTTGCATTGTTTTGGGGGTATTGGCAGGTATCATACCCGCGTCCATTGCCGCCAAAATGGATCCTGTGGTGGCCATTCGCACCAAATGATGCATTAGCTTTGCGCCGTGTTGGCAGATTCCCTTTTTATTTTGGCCATTGAATCGTCTTGTGACGAAACCAGCGCTGCTGTTGTTGGTGATGGCAAGGTCTTGAGCAATGAAATTGCTACCCAAGCTGTGCACGCGCAATATGGTGGCGTTGTACCCGAATTGGCCAGTAGGGCCCACATGCAAAACATGGTGCCTGTGGTGGATGCGGCGCTCTTGCGCGCTGGACAAAGCATGGGAATGCCCGCGGGAGAAAAACTGCCTTTGGACCGATTGAAAGCCATTGCTTTTACCCAAGCACCCGGATTGATCGGGGCACTGTTGGTAGGGGCACAATTTGCCAAATCCTTGGCCCTGGCTTTGAACCTGCCGTTGATAGGGGTTCACCACATGCAAGCCCATGTATTGGCCAATTTGATCCCTGAGCACCAACCCCGTTTTCCGTTTTTGTGCTTGACCGTGAGTGGGGGCCATACGCAAATCATTTTGGCCCGCAGTCCTTTGGATTTGGAAGTGTTGGGCGAGACGATTGACGACGCAGCGGGTGAAGCTTTTGACAAGTCGGCCAAACTGTTGGGACTGCCTTATCCTGGTGGCCCCTTGGTAGACCAATATGCCCAATGGGGAGACCCACAAGCATTTGTTTTTGCAGAACCCCAGGTGCCGGGATTGGATTTTTCTTTTAGTGGCTTAAAGACTTCCATCTTGTATTTTTTGCAAAAACAAGAACCCGGGTTCATTGCCCAACATTTGCCCGATTTGTGCGCCTCCATTCAACACAGGATTGTCAACATCCTGTTGCAAAAATTAAAAAAAGCAGCCCGCCAAACGGGGGTCAAGCAAATCTGTTTGGCCGGCGGTGTCAGCGCCAACAGTGGCTTGCGACAAGGCTTTGAGGCCTTGGGTAAAAAAGAGGGATGGCAAACTTTTTTGCCCGACTTTCAATATTGTACCGACAATGCGGCCATGATAGCCATGACCGCGCATTACAAATATTTGGCCAAGGATTTTGTGGGATTGGATGCCCAACCCAGTGCCCGGGCAGTGTGGTAAACTGCCGTAAATCTTGCGTTGTCAGCAAGAAGAATTTCTGTTGTACTTGCGCAAACAAAACTATTTTTATTCATGGCTATGCACGAAGTCTATGGGGTAATGGGTGTTGCCGGCAGTGGCAAAACCACCATAGGCAAATTGTTGGCGGAAAAAATGGGCTGTCTTTTTGTAGAAGGCGACGATTTTCATTCCGCAGCCAACAAAGCCAAAATGGCCAGTGGCAAGGCTTTGACCGATGTAGACCGAGAAGCTTGGTTAACCGATATCAATGCCGCCTTGGTGGCAGCAGCCCCACAACAACCAGTCGTGCTGGCTTGCTCGGCTTTGAAAGAAAAATACCGCACCATTTTGTCCCAAGGATTGGGCACAGTGCGTTGGATTTGTTTGGTGGGCGAAACAGGTTTATTGCGACAAAGATTGGTCAACAGAAAAGACCATTTCATGCCCCCTGTTTTATTGGATTCACAATTGGCCATTTTGGAAATTCCGCAACAAGCTTGGACCATTGACATGGGTGCTACACCTGAAAGCATTGTTGAAAATATTCTACAACACATGAATGAATCCAAGAACGAAGCCATGCCCCCCAGTGCCCTGGGCATCATTGGCTTGGGGGTGATGGGCAAAAGCCTGGCCCGCAATGCAGCCGAAAAAAACATTGCGCTCTCGGTCTACAATCGTTTTGTAGAGCAGCAAGAAGAACAAGTGGCTGCCCGATGGGTGGCGGAAGATCCATTGCGAAAAGGGGTGAAACCATTTGAAGACCTGGCGCTTTTTGTACAGTCTTTGGCCGCTCCCAGAAAAATAATTTTGATGGTGAATGCCGGCCCAGCCACTTTGGAACTGGCCGAAAAATTGGCTCCCCTTTTGGCCCAAGGCGACATGGTCATCGACGCGGGCAATAGCCATTATGCTCAAACAGAGCAATTGACCAAGGCTTGGGCCGCACAGGGATTGCACTGGCTAGGGGTTGGCATTTCAGGAGGAGAAAAAGGAGCGTACAGCGGACCAGCTGTTTTTGCTGGCGGAGAGAAAAAGGTATTTGAACAGGTCAGGCCTTTGCTGGAAACCCTTGCTGCAAAAGACTTTCAGGGCCATCCTTGTTGTTTTTGGGCAGGGACGCAAGGCGCTGGACATTTTGCCAAAATGGTGCACAATGGCATTGAATATGCCGAGATGGAATTGTTGGCCGAAGTATACCAGCTGCTGAAAAATGTTTGCGCGCGTTCTACTCTTCGCGTGGCAACCATGTTGAAAGAATGGCAAGGAGGAACTGTTGACAGTTACCTGTTGGACATCACCATCCAGATCTTGTTGCACGAAGAAAATGGAGAAAAAACATTGGACCAGATTTTGGACCGGGCCGAAGGCAAGGGCACGGGGACTTGGGCGCTGAACGCTGCAACAGACTTGGGTTTGCCCGCCACCCTTTTGGCGGCAGCTGTGCAAGCGCGACAAATATCGGCCCAAGCATTTGCCCGAGAAAAAGCCCAAATAGCGTTTGATGCTTTGGACAAAGTGCCACTGGTTTTGACAACAGCAGCTTTGTTGAAAGGCTATGCTTTGGCCAGGATGGTGAACCACCAACAAGGATTTGATTTGTTGACAGCCCAGGCAAAACGCAACCAGGCATCCATTGATTTGGCAGCTTTGGCTGCATCATGGACCAATGGTTGCATCATTCGTTCCCGCTTGGCCCAAGACTTGGCCACCATGGGTGCAGCAGCGGATCAATTTTTGTGGCAACCCCATTTTGAAACGGCCCGACAAGAAGGATTTTTGGCTTTGCGCCAAATAGTAGTGGCTGCGGTAGGGGCTGGTATTGCTTTACCAGCTTTCCATGCCGCGTACCTGTATTTGCAAAGCTTGGCTACCAAAGATTCTCCCATGAACTTGGTCCAAGCCCAGCGTGATTTTTTTGGGGCCCATGGGTACCAGCGCAAAGACAATCCGCAAGGCCCCTCCGTTCACACACAGTGGGAGCCGATCTAAAGCCCCTGCACGGATGCATTAAATTTTCCTTTTAAAGTTTCCAAACCAAATCTTGTTGGAATTCAAACCCTGTTATCACCAATGACCTTGTATGTATCCTTGCAAGCACAAAACCCCCAACAAACCAACCACCGATACCACACATTCCATCAGGGTCCAAGTGCGCAAAGTGTCTTTCACAGACAGGTTGAAATATTCTTTGAACATCCAAAACCCCGAGTCATTGATGTGGGACAGGAACAAACTGCCTGCTCCAATGGACAAGACCATGAGGTTGGGGTCAAAAGAAAGAACGCTTGCCATGGGTGCCATCAAACCTGCTGTGGTCAGTCCTGCCACCGTAGCCGAACCCACACAAACCCTGACCAAAGCTGCCATCAACCAACCCAAAACCAACGGATTCAAAGACAGGGATGACAGGCTTTGGGCCAAGTAAACACTCACTTGGCTCTCTACAAAAACTTCTTTGAGGGCACCTGCTCCAGCAATGATGAGCAAAATACCCGCTATGTCTTTGATGGCATCACCCTGGTATTGTAAAAGCGTATGGGAAGGAATTTTTTGGACCAATGCAACATAGACCAGCACCAAGACCAAGCATGCCAAGAGCACCATGTTGGCATTGTTGAAAAATGAGCCCAAAGGTCCTTGGCCCCATGCTGTTTGGGACAAACCCAGTCCAAGGGCCAAAGCCAATGCAGGCAAGAGGGCCATGGCAAAACTGGTGATGGTAGGGGGCTTCAAAGAGGGGTTGGACAAACTGGGCTGAAACAGGGTCAAGGGCTGAGAAACAAATTTTTTGAAGCGCAATGCAAAAAGGGGGCCCGCCAATAAAACAGCAGGAATGGCCACTACCATGCCATAAAGCATCACCTTTCCCGTATGGGCACCCAATTGGGCACCAATGGCCATGGGCGAGGGATGGGGTGGCAAAAAACCATGGGTGACCGAGAGGGCCGCCAACATGGGCATGGCCGTGAACAAAGGCGGCAAATTATTTTGGTAAATCACCGCAAAGGCCAGGGGCACCAAGAGCACAAAGCCCACATTGTAAAACAGCGGAATGCCCACCAAAAAGCCCGTGAACAACAAAGCCCATTGTACCCGTTGCGGCCCCATCCATTTTGTAAAACTTTCGGCTATGTTTTGTGCAGCGCCAGACACAGCGATCAATTTACCCAAAAGGGCGCCCGCCACAATAACCACCACTGTGTCGCCCATCATGTTGCCCAAGCCTTTTTTCAATACCAGGGGCAGGGTTGTCATGGGCAATCCCAACGCCAAACCAGCTACCAAAGCGGTGACCAAGAAAGCCAAAAAGGGGTGCCACTTGAGCCAGCCAATCAAGGCCATCAACAAAACCAAGCTACCGACAACAGCCAGGACACTCATTTTTTAAACGGTTGTTTTTCCCAATAAGTCAATGACCGCCAGGCCCATTCTAAGGGGCCAAAATGAAAGTAGCGCAACCAAATAGGGCTCAGGACCAATTGAAAAACCCAAATACCCAAGACAATAAAATACAATTCGTGTCGGGCCAATTTTCCATATTGGCTTAAGCCATAGCCCAAGAAAATAAAATTGCAAATCAAGGATTGGGTGATGTAGTTGGTAAAGGCCATTTGGCCCACGGCAGCAAAAGCTTTTTGTAAAAAGGGGAGCACCCCTGATTTCACAAACAGCATGATGAGGGCAATGTGCCCACAGGTAGTGGAGACGCGGCCAAAATTATAGGTGACAAAATTGTGCAAGAAAGACAGGATGCTGAAATTTTCGTGCACAATCATGTAGGTTTCAAAGTAATTAATGGGGATGCCTATGCCATAACCAATCAAAGCCATGCGCCAGTAAAAACCTTTGCTTTTTTCTCCTTTTAAAATGCCCCACTTGAAAAAGGCCATGCCCCAGAGCATCATGGCCAGTGTATCAAAAAAACCAATGAAGTACAAGAAATCTGTTTCCATGTATTGGTTCTCGGGCAATTTGTGTTTCACAATGCTCCAATAGCCCTTGCTGCGGGCAGCCATTTCTTCCTTGACTTGTTGGGGGCTGGCTTTCATTTCTTTTTCCATGCCCTTCCATTCTTCTGCGGCCATGTATTCTTCCGTGGTGGGGCTTTCTCCTTTGGCCTTTTTGGCTTCAACAATTTTAGCCTGGGCATGGGTTTCTTTGCCCTTGATGAAATCATTGAAACTCATGGCGGTAGAAACAGACAAGATGAGGGCCGTGCCCCAAATTAATTTCTGGGGGGCGAGGTGCCGAAAACTAAAGGCAAACATGCCCACAATGCCATAAGCATACAAGATTTCACCATCCCATAGCAGCAGGTAACAGTGCAGAATGCCAAACAACACCATCCACATCAAGCGCCTAAAAAACAAATCGGTGACGGCCGTGCCTTGGGGGTGGTTGTTGGCCCGGGCGGTGAACAACAAGATGCCAGCGCCAAACAACATGGAAAACATGCCCCGCATGGTGCCTTCAAAAAACAGCATGTTCATCCACCAAACTTTTCCATCCCAACCGGTGTAGCCCCCACTGTTGGTGGGGTCAAAATAGGCTTTGTACAGGCCAAAGCCAATGATGTTCATCAGCAAAATACCCAGCAAGGAAAAGCCACGGATGGTGTCCATGGCA
>RDYY01000142.1 GCA_004293505.1 Sphingobacteriia bacterium
AGGCTACCCCGCCAATTCAAAACGGCAGCACTGGGAAAGCTGGCTTCTGTTACGCCAGGGACCACACCGTACAATTCCTGAAAAGTCTTGGTGCGGCTGTTGAGGATTTGAAAAGTGAAACTGTTTTTCTTGTCTACTTGGTAACTGATTTGTGCACCGGTTAAAAAGTTATCAGCAAATTCTACAATGTCGTTGTACTCGTAAATCAAGATGGGGTTGTAGTCAAACTCAAATCCCCCCCAATCGGCACAAAGCTTTCCCAAAGCCAGGTTCCATTTGTTGTCTTTGTCCAATTGAACCCCCACAGAGGCAATGTCTACACTGCGGCTGATGTTGTCAACAGACTGGGTGATGGGATCACGGGTATAGCGGTCACGGAAACGAAAAGAAACCCTGTCGTGAACCTTGCCCCTGATCTCTAGGCGAAATTGGTTCATGGCAAATTTGGATGCATCGTATTTGCCATTCTCAAAATTGTTGCGAAAGCCAAACTGCATGTTGGCAATCATGCTCATGTTTTTGAGCAAAGTGGCTTTTTCCACAGGGATGATGGGCCGGAAATTGCGGTAATTGGAATCGCTTTGCTTTTCATTGAACTGGGCTTGGGCATGCATACCCCAACAGGCCAAGAACAGCGTAAATAAAATTTTTCTCATGGTGGTTAGCTTGGTTTATAATAAGACACTGGCCAGTACAAATCCCACGGCACAGGCCACGCCAATGGTAATGACCCCGCCGCGCATGAAACTGTGGTTGATGACGTATTTGCCAATGGAAGTGGACCCTGTGCGGTCAAAATTGATGGCGGCCAACAAGGTAGGATAGCCGGGCAACACAAAATCGGAGTTGACAGCAGGAAACATGGCAATGAGGTTGGGGTTAGAAATGCCCAAAGCCAAACCCAAAGGCATCATGGTTTTGGTGGTGGCGGCTTGGCTGAACATCAAAACTCCCATCACAAAAACAGCAAAAGTAAATGACCAGGGATAAGCATTCACCACATCGCCCAACAATGCTTTGATGGCGGGCTCGTTGTGTGCCATGAAAGTAGCACTCATCCAGACCACCCCAAATACACTCACCACTGCAGCAGCCATGGAATTGAACAAAGAAGCTTTGACCACCGCTGCAGGCGTTGTTTTGCACAACAACATGATGGCAGCTGCGGCAGACAAAGTAATGATTTCAATGAGGGTGCCCATTTTTAGGTTGCCGTTGGCATCTACACTAAAATTGGCTTCTCCAGCGCCCACATTGGGGACCCACTGGGGAAAAGCACCGAACAAGACAATGGCCATAATGGCCATCCCAAAGATGGCTACCGCCAACGGCGCTTTTTCATTGGATGCTGAGGTACTTTTGGCTTCGGATTCTTTTTTGGCCTCATTTCCTTTGAGCCACGCCACAAAAGCAGGGTCTTGTAAATGTTCTTGGTAAACGGGATCGTCTTTTAATTCTTTGCCCATTTTCAGGACACTGAAACAGCCTACTGCCACACCAATGATACAAGCGGGAATACACACCATCAAGATATTGGCTTGCGCGCCAGGATAAGCCAATAATGCCGCCAATGCAGCGGTAGCTGCACTCATGGGGCTGCCGGTCAGGGCCATGTGAGAAGCCACCACCGTCATGCTCAAAGGCCGTTCAGGCCGGATGCCTTTTTTGGCGCTCACTTCGGCCACAATGGGCATGAGGGAGTAGGCAATGTGGGCCGTTCCCGCAAAAAGACACAAAAAATAAGTCACAAAAGGGCCCACAAAAGTGATCTGAGCGGGGTTTTTTCGAATCAAGTTCTCGGCGATGCCCACCAGATAATCCAGGCCTCCTGCTGCTTGCAAAGTAGCTGCGGTGGTCACAATGCTCAAGATGATGAGCATGACATCCAAAGGTGGGTCGGCGGGTTTCATGTGAAAGACCAACACAAAAACCAGCATGCCCACCATGCCCATCACCCCCAGGCCGATGCCCTTCATGTTAGAGCCTACCAGGATCATGCCCAAGAGCAGAGCAAATTGTAGCCAAATCATAAGCGCAGTTTTGGATAGAACAAAATCAATTTTGCAGCAATGCAGTCAAGTTCAAAGGGTTTAATAAGTAAAAAAGTATTCCTGTAATTTTTTCTTGTCCTTGGTCTTCATCAATCCCAGCATCAAGAGCACACGGGCTTTGGCTGGATTCAAATCGTCAGAGACCAATGTGCCCAATTTGGTGTCGTCAATTTCGTCTTCTAAAGTGACCCGACCACTCACAATGCGAGAAGACCGCACCACCACAACACCTTTCTTTACCGCGTAGTCAATGGCGTCATAAAAGGCCTTAGAAAAATTACCATTGCCCACACCAGCAATGATCAAGCCATCTACCCCTTTGTCTGCAAAATTTTTGATGGGGCTGGCATCGGCATCGGCATACATGTACACCACTTCTACCTTAGGCACTTTGGCGCCAGCACCAAATACAAATGGAAGATCAGTGTTTTCTTCACGAATGTTTTGGGTATAGTATTCTACTTTGCCATCATATACCTGACCCAAAGGACCAGTATTGGGCGAAGCAAAGGCATTGACCTTGGTGGTAGATACTTTGACTACGTCACGGGCATCAAAAATGCTTTCATTGAATGAAACCAAAACGCCCCGGCCCCAACTTTCTTTGGCCGCAGCAACCACAATGGCGTCAAATAAATTTTTGGGACCATCGGCCGAAATGGCTGTAGCAGGCCGCATGGAGCCAGTTAAAACAACTGGGATTTTGGATTTGACCAAAAGGTCCAAGAAATAACCCGTTTCTTCTTGGGTATCTGTGCCGTGGGTGATCACGATGCCATCGGCTTCTTTTTTGGCCACAATTTCATTGATCCGCGCAATGAGCTTGCCCCAGATGGCCACGCTCATGTCTTGTGAACCCACACTGGCCACTTGTTCGCCCGTGATGTCGGCAAATTTCTTTACTTGTGGAATGCCCCCAATCAAACTTTCAATGGGAATTTTTCCAGACGTGTACCCTGCGCGGTCAGCGGAGGAACCTTCACCGGCAATGGTGCCACCCGTGGCCAAGATGATGACGCGGGGTTTGTTTTGGGCTTGTACTTGTAGCGAAATGGCTGCTGCAAGGAAAAGGAAGAGGATTTTTTTCATGATGGAAAATTTGTTTGACGAATTGCTGTGGATTTTTTGTTTACAGAGGATGGGGTGGGAGTAGTGGTGACCTTGTTGTTTTTGAATGAGCTGCTTTAGACAATGAACTTAGGATGCAGTAAATTATCGATGCTGAAAATTTCATCCCATTTTTCTTGGTTCACCAATTGTTTTTCCAAGACAGTAATTTGGTGAATCGACTTGCCTGTTTGCAAAGCTTCGCGGGCAATTCCGGCACAAGCTTCATAGCCCAAAACGGGATTTAGTTGGGTTACAATGCCAATGCTGTTCATGACCATTTCCTTGGACCTTTCTACATTGGCCGTGATGCCATCTACGCATTTGCTTTGCAGCATGTAGCAGGCTTTGGTGAGATAGGTCAAAGAAGTAAACAAGCTAAAACCAATCACGGGCTCCATCACATTCAATTGCAATTGACCCGCTTCTGCTGCCATGGTAATGGTGAGGTCGGCCCCAATCACATAAAAACAGGTTTGGTTCATGGCTTCGGGAATCACGGGATTTACTTTGCCTGGCATGATGGAGGAGCCAGGTTGCATGGCGGGCAGGTTGATTTCATTGAAACCACAACGCGGTCCTGAACTCAGCAAGCGCAAGTCGTTGCAAATTTTGGACAGTTTAACGGCCACGCGTTTCATGGTGCCACTGAGTTGCACATAAGCACCTGTGTCATAAGTGGCTTCGATCAAGTCTGCCGCCAAAACCACGGGAATGCCACTCACGGTTTGCAAATGGGCCACACATTTTTCTGCATAGCCAGCGGGCGCATTCACGCCTGTGCCAATGGCGGTAGCCCCCATGTTGACTTCGGTGATCAGTTTTTGCACTTCGCGCATGCGTTGAACGTCTTCACCAATGGTGGTGGCAAAAGCGTTGAATTCCTGTCCCAAGGTCATGGGGACGGCATCTTGCAATTGGGTTCGCCCCATCTTCAAAACTTGGTCAAACTCCTTTCCTTTTTTGAAAAAAGCCTGCTGCAAGGTTTCCAATCCCTTGATGAAGTCAGAAATCTTGAGGTAAAGGGCCAAGCGAAAAGCAGTAGGGTAGGCATCGTTGGTGCTTTGGCTCAGGTTGACGTGGTTGTTGGGGTGCAGGTGATCGTAGTCTCCCTTGGCCTTGCCCATTTTTTCTAGGCCGATATTGGCAATGACTTCGTTCACATTCATGTTACAGGAAGTGCCTGCCCCCCCTTGGATCAAATCGGAAATGAATTGGTCCAAATATTTGCCCGCAATCAATTGGTCGGAAGCGAAACAAATGGCATCGGTGATTTCTTTGTTGAGGATGCCGCAGTCGTGGTTGGCCAAGGCCGCTGCTTTTTTGACATAGCCAAATGCCTGAATAAAAAAGGGCTCATTGGAAATGGGAATGCCTGTGATGTCAAAGTTCTCTTTGGCCCTCAGGGTTTGTACGCCATAATATTTGTCGTTGGGGATTTCTCTTTCGCCCAAAAAATCGTGTTCCATTCTAAAGCCACTGTTTGCCATGGGATTGGTTTTGGTTTTAAAAATAAAAAATATTTATTTATCTACACGGGTCTTCTTAGCGTTTCATTTTTCATTTGGAGTGCCAAGACCAATGATTGGTTCGGTAAGAACCTGTACAAATTACTGATATGTCTGGGAAAAAGGTCTACTCAGTTGAAAATGCTGTAGACATAACGCAAAAATGTTGCACAGACCACCACCAAGAAAAAATAGCGGATAAAGCGATTGCCCCTCAGCAAGGCAAATCGAGCGCCCAAAATGCCACCCATCCCATTGCACAAAGCCATGGGCAAAGCGACGCCCCACAAAATACTCCCTTTGCCCAAAAACAACACAATGGAACCCAGGTTGGTGCTGAGGTTCAAGAGTTTGGCCCAAGTGCCTGCGGTCAGAAAATCGTATCCGAGTAAACCAATGAAGGCCAAAATAAAAAAACTACCCGCACCGGGGCCAATGAAACCATCGTAAAATCCTATGCCCACTGCAATGGCCATGGACAAGTATTTTTCGCGGACTGGGGGCAGGCTTTTGGTTTTGCTTTGGCCAAAGTCTTTGCGGAAATAGGTGTACACAATCACCACCAACAAAACAACTGCAATGATGGGTTTCAACATTTGGTTGCTCATTTGGCTGAGGCACCAAGATCCTGTGTAAGAAGCCAAAAATGCCAAAGCGGCCAAGAGGGCAACCCTTTTCCAATTGACGGCGATGCGCCGGGTATATTGGCGAACAGCAAAAGCAGTGCCAGTAAAAGCGGGAATTTTTAAACTGCCCACCACGGTGCCCACAGGCAATTGTGGCAATAGGCTAAGGCCTGCCGGCAATTGAATCAACCCCCCTCCACCCACAATGGCATCCACAAATCCTGCTGTAAAAGCCACGGCACACAAGAGGATCAAAATGTGCCACTCGGGCATCCAGCAGTTACTCATGTGGCATTCCGGAAACCCGGTGTTGAAGCGTTGGCCAAGGCCAGTCCAAGAATGACCAGTCCGCCACTGATGAAATGAACCATTCCCATGGTTTCACCAATCAACCAGACTGCTTCTACGCTGGCAAAAATGGGGATGAGGTTGCCAAACAAAACCGTTCGGGCCGCGCCCAATCTTTGGATGGCGCCATTCCAAGACAAAAAAGAAACCACGCTGGTGCCGGCGCCCAAATACAAAATAGCGCCCACCAAACCCAGGTCCCATTGGGTGCCGCTGGTAGCGCCTTGACCTATTTGCCACCATCCCATTGCTTCCATGCCTACAAAGGGCAACAACAATACCGTACCACCAAAAAACAACACCCACAAAAAAGAAACGGGGTGCAATTCGGGGGGGCGTTTGCGCACCAATACGTTGTATATGGCAAAAGCAAAAGCCCCAGCCAAGACCCACAAATCGCCCCAACCAAATTGCAAGTGCAAGAGTTTTTGCCAGGACCCACCAGACAACAAAAACAAAATACCTGTTACACACAAGACCATCCCCGCCAAACGCGCAGGTGGAATTTTTTCGCGCAAGAAAACCACGGCCATGGCAGTGGCAAAAAGGGGAGAAGAAGTGGTCCCAATCAAGGCCATGTTGATGGCCGATGTATAATGCCCAGCCACATACACAAATGTGTTGAAGAGGGCAATGCCAGTAAGGGAAAGCCAAAACAGCGGCATGCGGTATTGCCAGTACAGGTGGCGCTCGCGTTGGAGGTGTTTCCATGCCAAAGGCAAGAGCAAAATACTGGCGCAAAACCACCGGTAAAAAGCCAAGTGCAAGGGTTGAACCTGGTGAATGACTTTGCGGGCAATGATGAAATTACCCGACCACAAGACCACGGCCAAGAGGGCCAGTAAAATGCCTTGCGCCACGGGAGATAGGCCTTGAAACCTTGCCCGCATCAATATTGCCCTCCTGCAAATGCGGCACTGAAATCACCCTTGATCCTCTCCATGGGGGGATTGAAATAACCAAATTTTACTTGGGGAAATTCTTCGCGTATCAGTTCCATCAATTGTCCCACGCCCAACATGTCACCCGTGTCTTGCAACCCTACTTTGCCCATGTACCAATCGGGGTCAATGTTGAAATTGCGCCATTGGATCATGTTGAGTTCGGTATCCTGGATCAGTTTGCGCAAAGCTTCGTATTCGGCCTCGGAATCGGTCACCCCCGGAAAAACAAAATAATTGATGCTGCTCCAGCCCCCAAAGGAGCGCATGACTTTTAGGCTTTCTACTATGTCTTCAAATTGGTAATTGTTGGGGCGGTAATAGGCTTCGTACAAGCCCTTTTGGGCCGAATTGGTGCTCACGCGAATACTGTTCAAACCAGCTTCACACAAGGCTTTGACGGCATCGGGCTTGGATCCATTGGTGTTGATGTTGAGGCTGCCGCGGGGCGTGTGTTTGCGGATCTCTACAATGGCTTCACGAATGGTTTCCCACATGAGCAAGGGTTCTCCTTCACAGCCCTGTCCAAAGCTCACAATGGGAAAAGGGGCTTGCACCAAATGGGGAACCGTGAACTCGACAATTTCGGCTGCCGTGGGTTTAAAGGTCAACCGGTCTTGGGTAGACACAATGCTTTCTTCTGCGGGTTGAAAGCTGATGCAACCAATACAATTGGCGTTACAAGCCGGAGAAGAAGGCACCGGACATTCCCAACGGCCCAGGGCAAAATTGCGCGCAGCGGGGCAGTGGTAGGTCATGCAACAATTCTCCATCAAATGTTTGACCAAGCGGTTGTCGGGGTAATGGCGCAACAGTGATGCCGTACCTGCTTCAATTTTTTCTTCGTCGTAGCCGGCGGCTTCCTGGCGAATGTCTTTTTCAATGCGCACGGCCGTGACCCAATACTGGTCTGCTTTCCAGCCCACAGCTGTGTAACAAAACAAGGGCAGGGTGGGGGCATCGGCTTCGGTTTCGTAAGCGGCCAAGAACAAACCCGTGTGGGCAGGTGGAATAAAAGCCGCCACGGCCCAGCCTTTGTCGCAAAGGCGGAGGGCACCGGTCTGGACGTCTTCTCCTATGGCGCGCCGACCTGGCAACTCATATAAATTGCCGCCCTCGGGCAAGGGGATCCATTCTGTTGCTGGTACCGGCAGGGCGTCCCAGCCGGCGCGCCCAATGGCATACAAGGTTTGGTCTTCAAAAATTTGACCTTTGCCATCAGAATACAAAAGGTAAGGGCGCATGTAATTAGGATTTAACCTCGGCCAGTCTTTCCTGGACAAAGCGGTTGAATTCATTTTCCAATCTGGCCTCGGCCAATTCATTGGGATTGGGCTCTACTTGGTCTTGGAACAGTTTGTTGTTGGCAAAATCCAAAGTAAGCAAGCGGTCTTTCATGATGACTTGTTTGAAATCACTCCAGGCATACCGTTTTTTTGGGAAACTGTTGATGACCACTTCGTCATAGCCAAAAGCAATTTCGCGGGGAAACTTGACCTGTCTTTCCAACAAAGCGGCTATTATGAAAAGGCCGGCCATCCATTGTCCCTTGGGTTGTACAAACCAACAACAAGCGGCCAGGGCCAAAGCCATGCGGTAATAAATGGCTTGTTTTTTTTGTAGTTGAAGGCGCAAAAAAATCCAATACCCCAACAACAAGAACATCAACAAAACCAAATACCAAGACAGGTATTTGGCTTGGAACAATTCAATGCCGGAAAAGACCAGGGTAAAAAACAACATCAATTGGCTGATGGCATCCACCGTGGCATCGCTTTTTCGGCGCAGGGTAATGACAAAATCGTATTCGGTGGCTGCCATCTTAGGATACCATGATGTTACAAATGCGGAACAAAAGCCTGGCACCCACATTGCTGTCCCAGTCGTTGTCGCCTACACCAATTTCCACCAAATCAAAACCAATCAATTCTCGGCCCGATTCTTTGATTTTCTTGATCAAATAAATCACTTGTTCGGTTTCAAATCCACCACTCACGGGCGTGCCGGTATTCGGACAGTATTTGCGGTCCAAACCATCAATGTCAAAACTCAAGTAAACTTTTTGGGGCAGGTTGTGGATGATTTCATCAGCAATTAATTTCCAAGTCTGGCCTTCGTATTGGCGCTCCTTGATCATCTTGTCAAAATAAGTGACCACTTTAAAATTGCTGCTGCAAATCAATTGCCATTCTTCTTCGCAATAATCACGGATCCCTACTTGCACCAACTTGGTCAGTTGGGGAATTTCTTGCAAAGCATTGTACATGACCGATGCATGCGAGTAGGTAAAATTTTCATAGGCTTTGCGCAAGTCACAGTGGGCATCAATTTGCAAAATCCCAAAATCGCCGTGCTTCTCGGCCAAGGCCTTCATCAAACCCAAGGGTGTGCTGTGGTCTCCGCCCAATACCCCTACCAATTTGTCTTTTGCCAACAAGTCTCGTGCATTTTCATACACCCAATTGTTCATGTACACGCTGCCTGCATTGATTTCTTTCAGGCTTTTGCACATGAACTTGTTTTGTTCAACTTCGGCTCCTTGGGCAATGTAATCAATGTAGAGTTCTGCTTCTTTGCGCAAATAGTCGCTCTTCAGCAATAATTTTTTGTCGGGTTCGCGCATGAAAAATCCCTGCTTCCAACCCGGCTCAGGTCCCTTTCCATCGGCGTCCATCAAATCCACTTGCCAACTGGATTTGAACACATGGTCGGCAGCCCGGGCTGTACCAGCGCCATAACTTACCGTCACTTCCCAAGGAACGGGCAGGATCACCAAACGAGCGTCTTCCTCGGTAAAGGGAAGACCAAAAATATTGTTGTTGGGGTTGGCAACTGAATTGGGATCAAAGCCGGATAAGTCAATCATGCGCAGGGGTTAAAACGGGGTGCAAGTTAACCCAATTGCCGGTCATTTTGGTTCATAGCGTTCCAGAAAACCCAGATATAATTTGTCCAGGGGCAAAAAGGGCAGGAGGTACAAGAAGTAAATGGGGAAGGCCAAGGGGTTATATCCTTCCGTTAACAGGTTAAAAGCCAGGAAAACCAAGGCCAAGACACGGTTGCGCTGCCATTGGATCCACACACGATGCGGATGCAGGCAAGCCGGGGCCAATCCCATCCACCAGGCTGCAGCTTGCCAACCATCAGTAGCCAACAAGCCATAATAAGCCAATTGAAACAGGATCAGGCCAACAAAGGCCATGATGACCCAGGGCTGAGCAGGCAGGAAAAATGCTAAAATTACCACTGAACTCACACCCACACTCAGCCAAGCCCTTATCCAAGTCAATTCCTCTCCGCCCCACCAGGCCCGATCCCCGGGCGTTAATTGATAAGGCATTTTGCCCAAAACCATGGCCAAGACCATGACCAAAAAAATGGCCAACAAAGAAAGTCGGGCGGCAAAAACCCTGAAATCCTCGGTTTGACAAGCGGCTAAAGGGGGGCGAACCGAGAACAAAGGGACCATGTTGAATTTTAAGGGAAATTACAACCAAAATGAATCAACCCAGCACAAGTTTTAAGTCGGCCTTGGCCTTTTATTAGCTAATTTTGCCGCCAGAAATACAAGCACTTAACATGAAAATCACCCATATTATCATCTTGGTTTTGATTGCTGCCGCCATTGCAGTCTTGGTTCAATATTCTGGGGACCTCACTACTTATGAAACAGTGGCTTCCGCCAAAGAAAAAGAGGGCAAGTTTGTCAACCTGATCGTGAAATTGGATACCACCCAATC